>JAEMQC010000028.1 GCA_022758985.1 Campylobacteraceae bacterium | reverse complement strand
CCCTCTAGCTATCGGCGCAACATCGGTAATATACGAGGGTGTGCCTGTTTATCCGGATGCAGGTAGATGGTGGAGAATGATAGAAGAGTACAAAGTAAATCAATTCTATACGGCTCCAACGGCTATCAGGCTGCTTCACAAAGTTGGCGCTGACGAGCCTGCAAAATACGACCTATCAAGCCTAAGAATACTGGGTACAGTCGGTGAGCCTATCAACCCTGACGCATGGCTATGGTATTACAATGAAATCGGCGGAGGCAGATGCTCAATCGTTGATACATGGTGGCAAACGGAGACTGGTGGACACATGATAGCCCCACTTCCTGCGGCTACACCTACAAAACCTGGCTCTGCTACGTTCCCGCTGCCTGGCATTATGGCAAAAGTCGTAAATCCTGACGGCACACCTGTCTCTCGTGGGGGTGACGGCCTACTATGTGTTATGAAGCCTTGGCCTTCTATGATTAGAACTATCTGGGGCGACAATGATAGATTTGTAAGCGGATACTTTGAGACGGTCAAGGGTATCTACTTCTCAGGCGATGGCGCTAGAGTAGATGAGGACGGATATATCTGGATTACGGGTCGTGTAGATGACGTTATCAACGTTTCAGGTCACAGACTAGGTACTGCCGAGATAGAAGCCGCAGTAGCCAAGTGCGACAAAGTAGCTGAAGTGGCCGTCGTAGGTAAGCCTGACGATCTAAAAGGTGAAGGTATATTTGCCTTCGTAGTTCCAAAAGTTGTTCCTGAGAACGCAGGTCAAGAGGCGGAGCTATTCAAAGAAATCAACGATGTAATCGTAAGAGAGATAGGACCGATCGCAAAATGCGACGAAATCAAAATCGCTCCGGGACTACCAAAAACTAGAAGCGGTAAGATAATGAGAAGAATTCTTAGAGCTATCGCCGCAGGTCAAGAAGTAACTCAAGATACTTCAACGCTAGAAGACCCAAGTATCGTAGAAAAACTCCAATCTTGCAGCGTTTGATAAGACGCTAAAGCTTCCCGAAGCCCCGAAAGGGGCTTTTTTTATTTCCCAAACCTACTATTTTACTAACACTTCGGTAAAATCGCATTAAAATGTCTGGAAAATAAGGTTTTTTATATGAGCGTTAATGATTTTTTACTCGAAATAGGTACTGAAGAGCTTCCTGCCGCCCCTTTTTTGAAAGAACTTGCGAATTTGATGCCAAAATGGAATGAGATACTACGCAAAAACGGTTTTGAAGCAGACTTTGAACTTTTCTATACCCCAAGAAGAATTGCCGTATATTCGAAAAATTTGACCGAAAAAGCGAAAGACGAAGAGGTCGAACTATGGGGGCCTCCTATCGCGGTGGCTATGAAAGACGGCGCACCAACAAAAGCGTATGAGAGCTTTTTGGAGAGAAACAAAATATCCCAAAGCGACGTAACGACTGCAAAAAAAGATGGGAAAGAGTGTCTATACGCCAAAAAAACGGTGTTAGGCAAAACGATAGACGAGATGCTATGCGAGATGGTAAACGAATGGCTCGGCGCGCTTCATTTCGGTAAATCCATGAGGTGGGGCTCTTTGGAGCAAAGCTTTATCAGACCTATTAGATGGATAGTAGCCCTTTGCGGCTCCAAAACGATAGACGTAGAGGCTTTTGGAGTAAAATCTTCTAATTTTAGCTACGGACATAGACAACACTCATTTAAACCATTTTATATAATAAATCCATCCGACTATTTTACCAAGCTTGCAGGAGCCGGCGTTATGCTCTCATCGTCCGAGAGAAAAGCAAAAATACTAGATGATATAAAGGCATTAGAGGAAAAGCATGGTTTTGAAGTCGAAAAAGATGCGGATTTGCTAGCAGAAATCATCGCCATTACCGAATATCCGACCGCACTTCTTGGAAGCTTCGATAAAGCCTTCCTCAAAGTCCCCGCAGAAGTCATCATAACCTCGATGAAGGAAAATCAGCGATACTTCCCAGTATTTGAGGGCGGCAAGCTATCAAATCATTTTATAGTCGTCTCAAATGCATTCATAGACGATTTCTCTAAAGTAATAGCCGGGAACGAGAGGGTACTAAAAGCGAGACTCTCGGATGCCTTGTTTTTTTATGAGAACGACCTTAAAAAAGGGCTTTCGAATGAAGGCTTGCAAAATATCGTATTTGTAGAAGGTCTCGGAAGCGTAGCCGACAAGGTAGCCAGAGAGGTTAAGATAGCAAGCTTTTTGGCGGACAAGCTTCGGATAGACGATGCGCAAAAAACAAAGCTGCTAGAGGCGGCAAGACTCAGCAAGGCCGATCTTATGACCGAAGTCGTATATGAATTTGGCGAACTCCAAGGGATTATGGGGTGTTACTACGCCAAATCGATGGGGCTAGACGGCGATGTAGCCTTGGCGATAAAAGAGCAGTATCTACCAAAAGGCGAAGAGAGCGAACTTCCGTCGACGCTTGTCGGGAGCCTCCTATCTATAGCGGTAAAATTGGATTTGTTAATAGGGCTATTTAGCGTGGGTATGATACCGTCCGGCTCAAAAGACCCTTATGCGCTCAGACGTGCGGCGATAGGCATCATAAAAAATCTTCTGCACTTCTCGATAAATATAGATATTGCGGCGACGATAAAAGAGCTTGCGGCCGACTATAAAGAGTTTGATGTGCAAAAACTAGAGAACTTTATATTGGATAGGCTATATCAGATATTTTCGGACGTAAATCCTAGCGTTATCACGTCGGTATTGGCATCAGGCGACAGAGATATAGTATCGATAGCAAAAAAGGTGGAAGCCCTGAATCTGTTCGTTAAAAAACACGAATTTAAAGAGCAGTTTTCTACATTCAAAAGAGTGGCAAACATCTCAAAAGATATCGACCTCTCGGGCGAACTCGAAGTTAATACCGAGCTATTCGATAACGACTATGAGGCTATGCTGTGGGGTGCATACACCCATCACGACTACGAAAACGCCTCCTATCATGAGATACTAAGTGCGTTATTTTCGCTAAAAGCTCCGCTTGATGCGTTTTTTGATAACTGCTTGGTAAATGCCGATGACGAAAAAGTAAGAACGAATAGAAAAAATCTAATAGGCAGGGTGTATAAGCAGTTTCTAGCCGTTGCGGACATCAAGGAAATAGGGGTTTGATAGACTGCCTCATAGTTGGCGGTGGCATAGCCGGAGCCAGCGTCGCCTATTTTCTAAAGCACAGCGGCCAAAAAGTCGCCGTAGTCGACGATACCGGTTTTGTCTCGCAAGCCTCGTTGGCGGCCGGAGCTTTTATAAGTCCCGTTATGGGAAAACCTTCCAAATTCAAAACCTTTGCCGACGAGGCGTTTAGGTTTTCCGTCTCCTTCTACTCTCAAAACTTTCCGAAACTTTTTAATAGGTGCGGCTCGCTTATATATCCGAAGAACGAAAAAAGCAAAGAGGAATTCTTTGCGTTAGGCGATTATATTCCGTCCGAATATGATTTTATGGATATTAACCCGTTTGGCGCCTTTTTGGTAAAAGATTCTGGCATCATAAATCCGGCAGCCCTTATAGACGCAATGCTCGAAGGGGTGGATAGGATCGATTTGAATATAGGCGCTATAAAAAAAGAGGGTGACGTTTGGAGGGCAGGGGAGATTGTCGCAAAAAACGTCGTTTTGGCTCAAGGCGCCATAGCTCCTATTATCAACGAACCGTACCTAACTTCGCAGATAACGAAGCTATGGGGTCAAAAATGCAAAATAAAAACTAACATAGCGCTGCAATACAATATATCTTCAAAAGTACATATTGCGCAAATAGACGGTGGGCTTGCCATAGGAGCTACCCATATAAGAAGCGAGACGCCTATAGCAATCAACAGAGACGACTCTATGGGGCTTATCAAAGAGGCAAAAGAAGTCGTCGAGATAGGCGACTTTGAGATAATAGAAGAAGTAGGGGGCATGCGCTCTGCCTCAATAGACCATTTTCCGATAGCGGGAGCCGTCTACGACTCCAAGGCAACACTAAGTAAATTTCCATCATTAATTCATGGTGCAAGGCTCTCTAGCGAAGCGCCGGCGAAATATGAAAACCTGTATGTGCATACAGGACATGGAAGCAGAGCTTTTATACTTGCCCCATATACGGCAAAGCTATTAGCCGACGCAATTTTGGACAAATCGCAGATACAAAGCCAGATAGACCCGGCCAGACTTCTCTTTAGATATTTTAAAAAAAATACCCCAAATCAGGCTTTAGATAGAACGAAAGAGCCGTAAACGCCGTTTTCCTCTCTAGAATTGACTAGGAAGTTTTTTATCTTTTTAAGTTTGTTGGCGTATGCGAACGTTATTTCGTTGGTAAACGAATGTTCCAAAAAGCCGCTAGCAGCCACTATATCTTCATCGGCAGCCTTTAGCGCCAAAACTAGACTCGTAAGCGCAGATGCCTCGAAGGTATGCCCCGTCATCGCTTTTGACGATGAGACAAGCGGTTTTTGTCCAAAAATTTCGGATAGTATAGTCGCCTCTTCTTTATCGGCTTGCGGCACTCCATATGCAGCAGCCTCTATATAGTCGATACTATCGGCCGCAAGAGAGGCGACTTTTAAACTGCCCTCAATGGCTTTTTTGAAATCATCTTCTACGCTTGCCGATTTTAGTTCAAATCTAGAGCTTTTAGAACCAAACAGTATACCGGCAACGACATCCGCAGTATTTAATCCATCCGTATCGATATCAAAAGGCTTGGATATAGCGCTTGAATACACTCTATCGGCAAAAAGAGCCAATATATCATCTTTAAGCGCCGTATGTATTGCAAGCACCAATACGTTCTCTTCGATACCTTTTGATATTGCGTCAAAAGCCTCTTTTACGGCGACCGTCGAGTTCTCAAAAAGCTTTACCGATTTGAAGCCTTGGCTTACTTTTATATTTTCGCACGAGATAAAAAGAGCGGTACCGCTCATATCAAATCCGTTTATACACTCTTTTGTTACGAACTTTACGGCCTGCGCCATATCGTCTATTTTGCCGCTAGCCAGCATGCTTTCGCCAACAGTTAGCTCCTCTTTTTGAACGATAAAGCATCTTTTATCGAGAATATTTTCAAAAACCTCTTCTATATTCTGCCCAGCCGGCGATACTATTTCAAATGCATTGATATAAATACTAGGCGCTATACAATATCCTTTTAGTCAAATTTCGATGCTATTTTATCTTATATAAAAAAAAAATGCGTAAAATCATGCGTCAATATATTACAACATAATTGTCTTTAATAAGGAGCA
This sequence comes from Campylobacteraceae bacterium, assembly GCA_022758985.1. Classification (GTDB taxonomy): domain Bacteria; phylum Campylobacterota; class Campylobacteria; order Campylobacterales; family UBA6016; genus UBA6016. The sequence continues at coordinate 3,139 of JAEMQC010000028.1, read as the reverse complement.
AAAAAATGACAAGAGTAAAAGCTATCTTATCTTCTATAGCCGCAGCCGCTTTACTAGCAGGGGGTATCAGTATTTTTGCCGTTAATGCATCGGCTATCACATTCAAAGAGTCAAATTCGCAAGAGCTAAAAAGAAAAATGCCGGAAGGCGACGGTGTGCTGCTGTCATATCACGACGCCGTTAAGGATGCAAAGAAAAGCGTTGTGAATATATTTACTCAAAAAACAATCAAGCAGAGTGTGCAGACGAATCCTTTTTTAAACGACCCTTTTTTTAGGGAGTTTTTTGGTAGAGACTTTGGAAATATTGTACCCAAAGATAGAGTTGAGAGATCGCTTGGTTCTGGCGTCATAGTTAGCAGTGACGGCTATATAATCACAAATAACCACGTAGTGGCGAATGCCGACACCGTAATGGTATCTTTGGCCGAGGAAAAAAAGGAATATAAAGCAAAGGTGGTAGGTACCGACCCAAAAACAGATCTTGCCGTCATTAAGATAGAGGCAAAAAATCTAAGCCCAATAGCCTTTGCGGACTCGGCAAAAGTAAAAGAGGGAGATGTTGTATTTGCAATAGGAAATCCGTTTGGAGTAGGGGAGACTATCACTCACGGAATAGTGTCGGCACTAAACAAAAGCGGAATTGGTATAAACGAATACGAAAACTTCATACAAACCGACGCCCCTATAAATCCTGGCAACTCCGGCGGAGCGCTTATAGACAGCAGAGGAGGGCTTGTCGGTATAAATACCGCCATTATCTCTCCAACTGGACAAAATAACGGTATAGGCTTCGCCATTCCTGCAAATATGGTAAAAAAGATAGCTAAGACATTGATAGAAAAAGGAAAGATTGAAAGAGGTTTTATAGGCGTCTCGATGAGGGATATGGATGCACAGGCCAGAAAGTTTTACGGTAGAGACAAAGGCACAATCGTAATGGATGTAGTCAAAAACTCTCCTGCCGAAAAAGGAGGAGTTAAAAGAGGGGATCTCATAATAGGCGCAAACGGCAATGAGATAGTAGACTCCAGCGATCTAAAAAATATTGTGGGTTCATTGGAACCTGGTTCAGAGCTAAAACTAAGCATCCAAAGAGATAAAAAAATAGAAACGGTTTCGGTAAAAATAGAAAAATCTGACTCTATCGTTATAAAGAGCGGACAACTAGAGCTTCTAGAGGGTATGGCTGTTGGCAATATAACGGATGAGATAAGGAAAAAAACCGGCATACCGACAAGCGTAAAAGGCGTTGTAGTAATGAACGTGAAAGACGGTTCACTCGCTTCTAGGCTTGGCTTTATCGAGGGTGATGTCATAGTGCAGATAGAAAACAAGGAGATAAACTCTCTAGATGACGCAAAAGATGCACTAAAGGCTATCGGCAGTCTGGAGGGCCACAGGGTATTTGTCAATAGGCGCGGCACTATATATATGATGATAGCCTCCGAAAATTAAAAATACACAATTAAATCTATAAACTTACTTGACTTTATAAAAACTGCCTGCTATAATCATACAAAAATAGAGAGTGAGAGGTTATGGCAGGTATATCTACAAAATCCATATACGGTCTTGCCGCTATGTTTGAGCTTGCTCAAAACTACGGCAAATCACATATTCAAATCAAAGAAATAGCCACAAATCTAGGTATCCCGCAAAACTATCTAGAGCAGCTGCTAGCTACCCTTAGAAAAAGCGGATTCGTGGAGAGCATAAGGGGAGCCGGAGGCGGATACAAGCTATCCAAAGAACCCTCAGAAATTTGTTGTTGCGACATCATAGAGACATTAGAGGGAAATATCTGGCATATAGATAATCCTCTTAAAAATGAAGCTTTGAAGCTTTTTTGGGAGGAGTCGGGCGCAAAAACAAGAGAGGTTTATTCGCTTAGCCTAAAAGAGCTTTGCGGATATACGCAAAAAGCAGCGTCGAATATAGTTTATTACATCTAGGGAGGACGGCGTGAAAATAGCAAAGAGCGTAGAGGAGCTAATTGGCAAAACGCCGCTTTTGCGGCTAAATGGATTGTCGGATGCAAACGGGGCTGAGATTTATGGTAAATGTGAGTTTATGAATCCAAACGGCTCCGTCAAGGATAGAATAGGTGCAAACCTCATAAACACGGCGATAAAAAGCGGCAAGATAACAAAAGATACAGTCATAATAGAGCCGACAAGCGGCAACACCGGGATTGCGCTAGCTTCTATATGCGCCGTGAAGGGGCTTCGTCTTATTCTTACGATGCCTTCATCGATGAGTATAGAGCGTCAAAAGCTCTTAAAGGCTTACGGAGCCGAAATAGTGCTGACTGCGGCCGAAAAAGGGATGCGCGGCGCAGTAGAGGCGGCCAATGAATTGGCGGCCGAGTATAAAAATAGTTTTATACCGGGGCAGTTTGACAACGACGCAAATCCTGATGCCCACAGACACTCTACCGCCCTTGAGCTAATAGAAGATACAAACGGCAAGATAGATATATTTGTAGCCGCAATCGGTACGGGCGGTACTATAACTGGGGTCGGCGAAATACTTAGAGCCAAAATAAAAGGTATCAAGATAATAGCCGTTGAGCCAAAAGACTCTCCGGTACTCTCCGGTGGGGCGCCGGGGCCTCATAAGATACAAGGCATTGGAGCCGGCTTTGTGCCAAGCGTATTAAATAAAGAGGTATTCGACGAGATAATCACAGTAAGCAACGATGATGCTTTTGCCGCCGCAAGAAGCATAGCCAGAAGCGAAGGGGTGCTTGTCGGTATATCAGCTGGGGCAAATGCCCATGCCGCCTCGGTAGTAGCCAAAAGAGCCGAAAACAGAGGCAAAACTATAGTTACGGTGCTTTGCGATACGGGTGAGCGGTATCTAAGTACGCCACTGTTTGATTTTTAAAACCTAAAATTTCTGCCGCAAATGCGGCAAGCTTCAGCGGTTCAGCGCTTAGCGTAGCCAATCGGACTTGTTCGTTTGGCGTATAAATAAAATTTTTTAAAAAGGAATATACAGATGAACAACGAAACAATTTCAATCCACGCAGGATACGACAAGCACGCAGGTGAAAAGACAATGGCCGTGCCTATTTATCAAAGCACGGCGTACGCTTTTGACGGGGCGGAGCATGCGGCAAATTTGTTTAGCCTCAA
>JAEMQC010000097.1 GCA_022758985.1 Campylobacteraceae bacterium | reverse complement strand
TGTAGTAAGACTGAGGTTGGAGCCGCTTGATGCTGGAAGCGGGATAGTCTTTTACCGTGAAGATCAAGCCAAAACGATAGAGCTCAAACCCGAAAATGTTGTAGACACCAAGATGGCGACCGTTATAGGCAAAGACGGCGTTGTCATATCGACTATAGAACATTTAATGTCTGCTATATCTGCAAGCGGTATAGACAATCTGAGAATAGTGATAGATAACGACGAAGTGCCGATAATGGAGGGCTCATCCGCCGCATTTTGCATGCTTTTGGAAGAGGCTGGAATAAAAGAGCTTGATGCGGCAAAAAAAGTACTCGTCGTAAAAAAAGCCGTAGAGGTTAGGGAGGGGGATAAGTTTGTTAGATTATCTCCAGCTAGCGAGTGTAGATATAGCTATGAGATCAAGTTTGACCATCCGCTCATTCAAGTGCAAAGATATGATTTTGTATTTACTAGGGAAAACTTCAAAAACGAGATAGGTAGAGCTAGAACTTTTGGTTTTTTAAAAGAGGTTCAGTATCTACGTTCGATAGGTTTGGCAAAAGGCGGAAGTCTTGAAAATGCGATAGTTCTAGACGACTTTAAGATATTAAACCCAGAGGGGCTTAGATTTGATGATGAGTTCGTGCGCCACAAGGTATTGGATGCGATCGGCGATATGACGCTTCTTGGAATGCCGTTTATAGGACATTATGAGGCAAGCGCTGGAAGCCATAAGCTAAACCATCTGCTTACAAAAAAGCTTTTGGAAAGCGCCGAAAACTATGAGATAGTAGAGCTTCATATTGAAAAAGAGGGTGAAAAAGAAGTAGTTCTGGAGAGTGTCCGCTCTTGATTAGATTTTTGTTTTTGAACGTATCCTCTCCGTTTGTTTTGGGTGTTTATGACGGAGGCGTTCTAATAAAAAAACTCGAAAAAGAGGGTAGGGCCAGCGACGTTTTGCCGTTAATGATAGACGAGGCGCTACAAGAGTTTGCGCCGGATGAAATATACTACACTAACGGACCCGGTAATCATATGTCGTTAAAAATTGCCTACGTCTGCTTGAAGGCTTTGTCGATTATAAAAAAAATACCTTTTTACGGAGTTTCTCCGTTTGTATTTAACGACTCGTCTCCTATAAGAGCTTTTGGAAACAGTTACTTTGTGTCTGAAGCTGGTAAAATAACGGTAAAAGTTTTTGAAGAGGCTGCGACCGTGCTTCCTTTGGTTTTGCGGGAGAGTCTCGAGTTTGGTGAAATAAAAGGTTCGAGCGAGCCTCTGTTTTTGCTTCCAGCAGTTTAAAAAAGGATATAGATTTGTTTTTTTCGGTTCCCGCAACAAGCGCAAATATGGGCCCAGGGTTTGATACTCTAGGTGTTGCCCTCTCTTTAAGAAACGAAGTGGATGTCAAACGCTCCAAGTTTTTCAGCGTCTCCATTAGGGGTGAAGGGAAAAACAGCGCCAGAATGAAAAGCGGAAATATTTTCGTCAGTATTTTTAATGAGCAGTACAAAAATATTACCGGAAAAAAAGAGAGCTTTAGGTTCGAGTTTGCAAACAACATCCCTATTTCAAGAGGGCTTGGCAGCTCATCTGCTACGATAATATCGGCGGTTAAGGCCGCTTACGAGATGGCGGGGGTCGAGATTTCAAAGGAGAAGGTGCTAAACATAGCGCTTACGTACGAGCCTCACCCTGACAATATAACGCCTGCCGTATTCGGTGGGTTTAATGTTGCGGTTGTAGAAAACTCCAGAGTATTTAGTATTAAAAAAGATATGCCAGATACCCTCAAAGCCGTCGTGGTCATACCCAACGTGCATATGTCGACAAACCACTCAAGAGGGGCTTTGCCGAAAAAATACAGCAAGGAAGAGGCGGTATACAATCTATCTCGCTCGTCTTTGCTGTCGGCATTGTTGTTTGCCGGCAACTACGACATGCTCCGCATCGCTTCAAAAGACAAGTTTCATCAGGAGATTAGGATGAAAAATCTACCAGAGTTATTCGAGGTTCAGCGTCTTGCTCTTGAGAGCGGCGCACTTATGAGTACGCTTTCTGGCAGCGGCTCTTCGTTTTTTAACATGGTGTATGCCGACGACGCCCAGAGAGTAAAAAAAGCGCTTGAAAACGCTTTCGGTTTTTTCAGGGTCGAAATAATGAGTTTTGACAACGACGGGCTTATTTGCCAAAAAAGCTAAAATAGCCTAAAAAGAAAAACTTTGGTAGAATTCGCTCAAAATAAAACTGACAAACATCAGCCCGTCAGAATGTGTATCGTTTGCAGAAACCGCTTTTTGCAAACCGAACTAAAGAGATTGCAGTATATAGACGGAAAGTTAACAAAGTTCACGAAGTCTGGTAGAAGTTTTTATTTGTGTACGGAGTGTTTGGATTCAAAACAGCTAACAAAAAGATTATCTTCGTTTTTAAAAATTCCAAAAACAGATGCTGAGACGATTTGCGCAAAACTAAAGGAGAGCGATTTTTGATGGACAATAGGGTAAAAGTAAAAGAGATTGCCGATGAACTTGGAATAAAACCAAAAGAGGTTTTGGATATATGTGCCGAGTTTAAGATAGAAGCAAAGAATCACTCTAGCGCAATTACGATGGAGGATGCCGAGAAGATAATAAACTTCCATATGAGAGGGGAGAGGCCTGCCGGCTTTGAAGCTCCTAAGCCTGTGGTTGTAGAGCCTGCGCCGCAAAAGCAGCCAGATGCGCCTAAAGTGGCGGAGAGTGCACCGCAAAAAGAGGAAAAAGAGGAGAGTGTAAAGGTTGTTTCGAAGCCTTCAAGAGATAGAAAAAACTACGAAATAATCAAAAAAGCAAACCCTGTTCAGGCTAAGCCGGAGATAAAAAAAGAAGAGCCTAAAAAAGAAGAGCCAAAAAGAGCGGAGCAGCTTAAAAAAACAGAGCAGCCTAAAAAACAAAAACCCCAGTCTCAAGTAGTTGCAAAAAAATCTGAAAGTATCAAAATAAGTATAGACAGGGAGTTTGTTGATAAAGAGGATGAAAACGACGATAACGATATCGTTATGTTGCCTGATTTCTCTTTGCAAGACAAGCTTATAGAAGACGAGGAGAAGCCTGTTCCTACAAAAACGGTGGAAAACCAAAAAGCAAAATCGGCAATCAAAAAACCACAGCCGAGAATTAATGCGCAAAATATGGCAAGACCGCAAAAAAAGAAAAAATTTAGGCCAAAGCCTGAAGAGATAAGAGAAGAAGTGAGCGAAATAGAAATACACGAAGATATTAGGGTTTATGAGTTTGCAGAGAAAATCGGCAAGCCTTTAGGGGAGGTGATTAAGGCTATATTCAATCTTGGCTTGATGAAAACAAAAAACGACTTTATGGATAATGACCTTATAGAGATATTGGCCGAAGAGTTCGGAATAACCGTTAACATTTCAAATGCATTAGAAGAGTTTGATTACCTTAAAGAATATGAAAAGCAAGATGTAGGCGAAGGTGTAGAGAGAGCCCCGATAGTTACTATTATGGGTCACGTTGACCACGGTAAGACTACGCTTCTTGACAAGATTAGAAACACGAAAGTTGCTGCCGGCGAGGCTGGCGGCATCACTCAGCATATCGGCGCTTATATGGTTGAGAAAAATGGACACAAGATTACGTTCCTCGATACTCCCGGGCATGAGGCGTTTACGCATATGAGGGCAAGGGGTGCGCAGGTAACGGATATAGCTATCGTGGTTGTTGCGGCGGATGATGGCGTCATGCCTCAAACAAAAGAGGCGATAAGCCACATTAAAGACGCAAAAGTTCCTTTCCTTGTGGCGGTAAATAAAATCGATAAGCCGTCCGCAAATCCTGATTTCGTCAAAACACAGCTTGCAGAGATGGGAATTACGCCTATCGAGTGGGGCGGGGAGTATGAGTTTGTGCATATATCGGCAAAAACAGGAGAGGGAATTGATACTCTACTTGATACTATCCTTATTCAGGCAGAGATACTTGAGCTAAAAGCAAACCCTAAGAAAAATGCAAAAGCTATAGTCGTAGAGGCGTCTTTGGAGAAAGGAAGAGGACCAGTTGCGACGGTGCTAGTCCAAGACGGTACGCTAAAAGTGGGCGATACGGTTGTCGTAGGTCAAAACTATGGCAAAGTAAGAGCTATTATCGACGATATGGGCAAAAACCTAAAAGAGCTTGCCCCGTCCGAGCCTGGCCAAATTCTTGGTCTTGACGGTGTTCCGGGTGCGGGCGACGTGCTTGTAGCTGTAGAAAATGAAAAAGTGGCTAGAGAATACGCCGAAAACATCAAAGAGCACCAAAGACAAAGAGAGCTTTCTAAAACTACGAAGGCTACTTTTGACGACCTTCATCATCTTATCAAAGAGGGCAAGCTAAAACGTCTAAATATCGTTCTAAAAGCGGATGTTCAAGGTAGTCTTGAGGCTATCAAGGCAACTCTTGAGAAAATCAGAAACGAAGAGGTTAAGGTTCATCTTGTTCACTCTGCAGTCGGCGGCATCACCGAGAGCGACGTGGAATTGGCAAAAGCCGGTGAAAATACGTTAATTATCGGCTTTAACGTAAAACCAAACAGTACGATAAAAGACAAAGCGGACGACTATGGCGTAGAGATTAGAAGCTACTCCGTTATTTTTGAACTTATAGACGATATCAAGGCGCTTGTCGGCGAAATGCTCTCTCCGATTAAAGAGCTAGTATCCGTAGGAAAAGCAGAGGTTAGAAACCTATTTACGGTCGGCAAAAACCTTGTTATTGCAGGATGTATGGTAACCGATGGTACGGTAGCAAGAGGCGCTGAGATAAGAATACACAGAAACAACGACGTAGTGTATGAGGGAAGGATAGGTTCTCTAAAACGCTTTAAAGACGACGTAAAAGAGGTAAAAGCCGGATTTGAGTGCGGTATTGTAATAGATGGTTATAACGAATTTAAAGAAGGCGACGTAATAGAGGCGTTCAAAACCGTAATAAAAGCCGCCGTATTCGAGCAAAGTGCGGAGTAATAAATGGCCGATAAAAGCATTAGGGTTTTAAGGGCCGAGTCTGCCCTGACCGAGCTTGTCGGAGAGGCGATAGGAAGCCTCGGGAATGAGATGCTAAATTCGCTTAGCGTAATAAAAGTGGAGAGCTCTAGAGGGCTGTCAGATGCAACCGTATATATAATGGACGAGAATTTTTCGGATAGCGAAAAACAAAAAATACTTTCCGGCCTTAAAAAAAGCTCCTCTTATATAGCTAGATATTGCACTGCTACTGATGCAATTTCCAAAATGCCAAAGCTGACTTATAGATTTGACGATTCTTTGGAAAAAGAGAGAAGGCTTGAAGAAATCCTAAGTGGGAAAAAATGAACAACGAAGAGATAAAAAAAATAGTAGAAAGCTTCGGCGCTACGCTTTATGATGTAGAGCTTGTACCGATGGGCGAGGGGGGTCATATATTTAGAGTTTCCGTCCAAAAAGAGGGCGGTGTGGACCTTGATCTATGCGCCGATATAAATGCGGTACTCTCCCCGTATCTAGATACTAATCCGCCGGTAAAGGGCAAATACTATCTTGAAGTAGGCTCTCCGGGAATTGAAAGATCCCTAAAAAATATAGCACATTTTGAAAAATCAATCGGCGAGCTTGTGAGAATGAGCCTAAAAGACGGCACAAAGCTAAAGGGCAAGCTTCTTGGCATAAAAGATGGCGTCGTGGAGATAGAAACGCAGGAAGGAAATCAAAAAGTCTCTTTCGGTGATATTTCAAAAGCCAGAACATATTTTGAGTGGAAATAAACGCTAAATTTTTAGAATTAGCCTGCAAAAAGGCTTGGGAATACCAAGGGGTTACGTATCCAAATCCTGCCGTAGGCGCAGCGGTCGTTAAAAACGGTGTTTTGATTTCCGTAGGCGTCCACAAAAGGGCTGGTTCGCCTCATGCGGAAGTGGAAGCATTAAAATCAGCATATCTTACGCTTGCCGATAGCGCATCCAAAAAAGAGCTGCTTTCAAAACTACAAACATCCCATGAAATACATGATTTTCTGATAGCAAACGCAGACGATACGTTCAGAGAGTGTGATATATACGTTACGCTTGAGCCATGTTCGCATGAAGGCAAAACCCCCTCTTGCGCAAAACTTCTCTCCTTATTAAGACCAAAGCGTGTTATTGTCGGCGCAATAGAGCAAAACGGCGAAGCGTCCGGCGGACTTGATATGCTTAAGTCTGTAGAAGTCGATGCGATCTATCTGCCGAGTCTGGCATGCGATTGGCTTATAGAGCCTTTTTTTAGATGGAAAAACGGCGGCGGATTTGTCTTTTTCAAACTCGCACTTACTATGAACGGCAGAGTATCCGGCGGCAAAATATCTTCGGATGCTTCGTTTCGCCTTGTGCATGAGCTTAGAGATAAAACGGATTTGCTAGTCATAGGCGGCAATACCGTACGAGTGGATAGACCGACGCTAGATGCTAGGCTTGTTGGCGGGAAGGCGCCGGATCTGCTTATATATTCAAAAAGCGACAATTTTGCTAGAGATATTCCACTATTTGGCGTAAAAGATAGAAATGTAATAGTCTCTAGCTCGTTTGATGCGCTAAAAAACTACAATTTTGTAATGATAGAGGGCGGAAAAGGAATGCTTGAGGCTACTAAAAACATAGTATCCCATTATCTATTTTTTATCTCTCCCGAATTTTCAGGTGACGGTGATTTGGACTCTCTCAATTTAAGTTTTAAAATCTTACACTCTCGCATAGTGGATAAGGATCTGCTAATCTGGGCAAAAGGAGCATAAAGTGGGCAAAAAAGACAAAGAAGAGCATCACCTCTCGGATGTGATGCCGCTTAGTGATGACAAAAAGCGCAAAAAAATCGATAAAAAGGCTTACGCCGAAGAGCTTATAAATCTTCAGATAGAACTGGTAAAACTCCAAAATTGGGTAAAAGAGAAAAATAAACGTATCCTGATAGTGTTTGAAGGTCGTGATGCGGCAGGCAAGGGCGGACTTATAAAGACTATTACCCAGCACCTAAATCCTAGGGGCGCCAGAGTTGTAGCCCTTGGTAAGCCGTCTGATACCGAGATGAATAGCTGGTATTTCCAGCGTTACGTGCCGCATCTTCCAAATCCAGGCGAAATAGTGCTGTTTGATAGAAGCTGGTATAACAGAGCAGGCGTAGAGAAAGTAATGGGTTTTTGCACAAAGGAGCAGTATCAAAGGTTTATGAGGCAGACTCCTTTGTTTGAGCAGATGCTTGTTGACGACGGTATTATATTTTTTAAATATTACCTCTCCATCACGAAGGAGACGCAAGAAAAAAGACTTGCGGCAAGACAGGAAGACCCGCTGAAAAGATGGAAGATAAGCCCGATAGATGAGCTTGCTCAAAAGAATTTTGATGAATATACGAAAGCAAAAGAAGAGATGTTTGCTAGAACACATACTCCTTATACGCCTTGGATGATAGTGGACGCAAATGATAAAAAGATTGCTAGATTAAACGTTATAAAAGATATTTTGCTTCATATCGAATACGACGGCAAAGAAGATTCTAAAGTATCTTTGATGACCGACCCTAATGTAATGCTTATCTACAGCAGGCTCGTCCAAAATATGCATGACTAAAACGATTTTCGTAACCGCTACCGGAACAAACATAGGGAAAACCTATAGTGCGTTAAAAATCATGGAACTACTTGCAAAAAAAGGGATCAGAGCGATTCCTTTTAAGCCCATAGAGACTGGCGTAGCTTCCGACCCCGAGGATGCTTCTGCACTTTTGCAAAAATATAGAGAGCTTTATAGGGATGAAACATTGTCGCTAGATGACGTCTGTCCGTATAGATTTGAGCTTCCGGCATCGCCCTATGTTGCAAGCGGTGGTGCTGATATAGATATAGAGTCGATAGGCGAACGGCTGGAGATGCTAAAAAACAGAGCCGACGTAGTCTTGATGGAGGGCGCTGGCGGCCTTATGGTGCCTATCAAAAAAGATTTTTTTATGCTTGACCTAATGAGACGATTTGCGGATTTTGCAGTATTGATTTCACATACGGGGCTTGGTTGCATAAACGACGCATTGCTCTCCAAAAAGGCGCTTGATGATACGAATATCCCATGCCGTATAGTTTTTAATAGAATAGCCGGTGACGGTTTTGACGAAATCAGTAAACCATTTTTGAAAGAGAGTTTGGATTTTGTATTTGAGCTAGATGATCTGCAAACAGTTTTGGATGGCGTGATTTGAAGCTCTTTTTTGTTTTGCTTGCGCCGCTTTTTTTGTTTGCCGCAGATATTAAATTTTCGTCGGCGGCCTCATTGGACGAGGCTTCAAAAAACTTTGCCAAAAGAGCCGCCTCGGCGATAGAAGAGGAGCTGGGTACTACGCTTATCAAAAACTTCGAGAGCCAGATATACGAAGATGAAGCCGCTTTGTACG
>JAEMQC010000030.1 GCA_022758985.1 Campylobacteraceae bacterium | reverse complement strand
TTAGGATTAAAGATAAAAAGTCAAAAAGTTGTCTTGACAAATGGTGGCAGTATAGTTTCCACTCAAAAACTATAGTTATCATCTCAGTGTCAGTTTTTCAAAAACTACTAGCAAATTTTGTAGCTCAACTCTACAGCTTTTAAAACAATCAAGTTTCCCATACCCATATGGTTTAGACTACAAAAGCATGCTTTTAGTTGATAATTATTCTCAAATAAATTAAAGTATTTTGGATTATAATCGCATAGCGATTATCTGTCACAAATCCTACACTTAACTTCACCTACTGAAAACAAAACCAAAATGATATTTGATAGTAATTACTGACGCACTCAAGCTAAAGCTTTCGTTTGTCTGCTCATTTTTCATAAATGAAAAATCGAGCCATGAATATGATTCAATATTTCCAAGTTATAATCATCGATGTGCAATCTATAAAGTATGTAGGCTTTATTTTTTTACTGTAATTTTTACTGTAAAAGCAAGATTACTATCTATCTACATACTTGTGTTATCGATATTTAAATAGCTTAATTCGAGTCCTCTAGAACCACCCGTTTACACTTCAAGCCTTTATTTACGGCAACCAAACAATCAAATTGACACCTCTATTGGTACACAACTGATACATTCGTGGTACACAATCCAGTTTTAGGTTGTATACATGTATCTATTAAATCGCAATGGCTTTTATTACTTTAGAATGAGAGTTAAAGACAAAGAGATAAAATTATCCCCACGGACAACTTCGCTCGTCCATGCAAAACAAAAAGTCAGGGAGATAATCGAGCACATGGCACGCAATCGTAAAATGTACACGCCGGATAATCTAATGTCCGTCATAGACGAAGTTTTAAAGGAATACATAAACGAAGCCGTCAGAGAATATTCCGAGCTTGAAAATAAAAGATTTGCGAGTATCGGTAGGTTTGACAAAGCCACCTATGAACAAAAAATAGAAGACTATATCAATGCGATCTTTGATGCAAGCAAAGCGGACGATGAAACTGCCCTCAAATGCCCGTGATAGACTTTTCACTAATTTTATTTCCCACCAGTACCTCTAACCTCATGCCGCTTTTTGAACTAATTTAATTGTGGCTTTTTAGAAAAATAAAACTGGGTGAAATGTTGTATGAAAATTTGAGGGCATTATACCCTCACTTATTGTTTTATGATATGTCCTACGAATTTACTCATATTATCGAGTATCGCACCGCCTTTTCTAAAGCCAAGACCTGCACCCTCATACGCAAAGAATACCCCCGCCTGATAATGCGCCCCATCGGCATCTTTTGGAAGCTCCACAAACTCTTGATAGACGCTCTTTGAATTTGCGTAATTTCCGCCGTTTTCATGTGTTAAATTGCCGTTTGAATCGAAAATTTTTACGTTTTCGCCCTCTCTTGAGAAGCATTTTTTCTCTACATACGCTTTGCCTTTTAGCGGTTCAAACGAGGCGTCAAGCAGATATGGGCTATTCGGGAAAAGTTTTTTTAGAATAGGGAGCATCCCTTTTGAGTGAAACATCGCCGCATAGGCCGGGTTTAGGAATATACTGGTTTGGTTTTTGACCATATCGGTTAGCTGAGCCAGTAGTCCACCCTCGTTTACCGCTATATCCTCCCATGGATAGAGCTTGAACCAAAATTCATATCTCTCGCCGTCCTCGTCGAATACGCCGTGATTTGGATCGAAGCCAACTTCATCCATATAGGTAAATCCTGTCACCCAACCGGCCTCGTGCGCCACCTGTTGAAGGAATTTGACCGTATTCTCCTCCTCTTTGTTGCCTCGCACCGCAGAAAATAAAATTCTCCACCCTTCGTATCTCTCCTCAAAATCGCTTACGTCTTCGTCTAGCGTTATAAGGCGTTTGAAATTGGCCTTCAAAGCTTCATATAGGTTGTTAAACTGTGACGCCGTATCAAGGCCGTTATGTCTCGCCAGCGCCCATTGTATAACACCTGTTTCAAATACTGCTGTCGGCGTATCAGCGTTAAATTCAAGAAGCTTGATAGGCGCTCCATCAATACCGCCCGCAAAATCAAACCTGCCATACAGATGCCAATGAACATCGGACTCCCAAGATAATTTGATGAGCTCTACAAGGTTAAACGGAATTCCAAGTTCATGAAAAAGGTTGTTGTCTATAACATACTGCCCGGCCTCGACAAACATATCGTATATCTCGTTTGCGGCGTTATAATAAGCCTCGGCTTCGGCCTCCGTCACCTCCACCATACTGTCGGCTATATAGTCACTATTGTCTATATCAGTGTGCCAATAAAACCCTATCTCTTCTAGCGCACTCTTTGGTAGCGGCTCTACTTTTCGCAAATTTATCATATTAACCTCCATAGCTTTGACTAGATGTAGGACTGCTAGGTCCGCCTGTAGGCGTAGCAGGGGAGTGCACCGGTGATTGTTTGAAATAGCCGCTTTGCGGTTTTGCGCCTGTACTTGTAGCCGTTGAAGGGGTCTTGGTGGCTGGCTGGCTTGTATGCGTAGGGGTCATCACTCGTTGATTTGCTTGGAAGTTTGGATTATTAAATAACTTGTTAGCTAAGTAGCCGCCAATTAGCGCTCCCGCCGCAGAGGCAAGGATAGTCTCGCCCAGACTCATACCTCCAGAATGCATCTGCTCGTTTGGAGCTTTTGCAAGATTTGAAGTATTATTTTCTACTTTTTTTGCCTCTTCTTCAGCCAGCTTTTTGAGCTCAGCCTCACTAAGCAACCTCTCAGTGCCGTTAATCTCTTTTAGTATCGCACGACTTGGGCCGTTAGTGGGATATTGCTCGACTACCTTGTATTTGCCGTCTGCAACCTCTTGGATGACCATAAACTGCCCTTGTTGTTTGGCTGCTTCGGCTACGCCTCCAGTCCCCTCTTTTGGTTTTTGCTCACAACCGCTAAGAGCTAATGCTGCAAGGACGGCCATTGAGCCAAACGCCGATACCTGTGAAATTTTTTTGATATAGCTCTTCATTATCTCTCCAAAAAATTGTTTTTGCTATTTTAGAATACGCTCTTATAGACAAAGATTAAACCAACGAACAAAAGCGAACTAGCCAAAATATTTGCCGTGACCGTATAGGGCTTACAATCATACAAAGAGGCCAGATTGACATTGTTGACGGCGAGCGGCATACACACCTGTAAAAATATAAGACTTTTGATGAAAGAGTCAATGTCAAGCAAACTAAGAACCGCAAAAGCAAGGAGCGGAACGGCGGCAAACTTGTATCCCATCCCCCACGCCACAAGCTTGAAATCAGGCTTAAACCTTCCAAGACCGCCGAGAAATACGCCAAAAATAATAAGCTGTAGCGTCATCGAGGTATACGCCCCCATCTCTATCGTCTGGTCAAATGCACTAGGCAGACTAATCCCAAAATAGTTCATGGCAAGCGCAACGGACGCCGACCAGATGACCGGCATTGAGAGGATGTTTTTGAGCGCCTCTTTTGCCGTGTAGCTACCCAGCGAATAGAGAAATACACCAATAACATACAGAACAAAGATATTTGCGAGATTGATAAGCACGGCGTAAAATACGGCACCCTTACCAAACATCGCCAGAAGCAGTGGAATACCGAGGTTGCCGGTATTTCCTATCACCCCGCCCGCCGTCACTATCACGGCGTCTTTTTTGTCTTGGAATATACGACTAAACACGAAATACCCAAAAAGCGCAGCAAAAAGCGAGATTGAAAAATATATAAGCGGGGCAGTTACGGCAGTGGTGTCTATTTTTGCCCCCAAAATACCCCAAAAGGAAAGAATAGGCTGTAGGAAATAAACAGAGAGAAGCACCAAAGTCCGCTCGTTTATCTCCTTGAATATCCTCTTTGCCGCAAATCCCAATGTTACAAAAAAATAGACGCCGATAATAGCAAGCAGCAGACTCATCTTAACTTCTTTAATTTTTTGCCGAGTCTGATTATCTTTGAAGGGGCGCCCTCTTTATATCCTTCTTTGGTTAGCACTAGCACGTCGGCGACACCGCTTGCGAATTCGAAATCAAAATTGCCGCCGGATCTGTTTGCGCTGGTGGAGTACATCCAACCGAATTTTTTTAAAAACTCGTAGTAGTCTCCGGAGTGCACGACTCTTATCGCTATGTTTTTGTCAGGATATACGAATGTTGTTTTCTCGGCTCTTCTAATAGTTTTTCTGTGTTTTTTCAAAACTCTCGTTAATTTTTTGAGCTCACGAAGTCCCGCACAAGTTACCAAAAAAGGCTTCTGTGGGCTTCTGCCTTTCGCCTTGGCTAGAGCCTCACTGTTTTGGGAGCAGAGTCCGACAGTAGTGTCGGTCTGCGTTAAATATATCTTAGAGGGGTCCATTAGCCAAGGTAGTCTTGTATCGCTTTGACGCCTAGCTCGCCCCGTTGGAGACCTTTTGCGGCTTCTATAGCTGCGTTTGCTGCGGCTATCGTAGTAATGTAGGGTACGTTAAACCTAACGACCGATTGTCTGATTTTCATCGTGTCGTCTTTTACCGAACGGTTGTCGGAAGTGTTTATCACCATCGATATTTCGCCGTTTTTGAGGTGGTCTTCGATATTTGGTCTACCCTCAGAAATCTTTAGTACGCTCTCGCACTCGACGCCTGCCTCATTTATCGCTTTTGCCGTTCCGCTTGTCGCAATCAGGCTAAACCCTAGAGCCTTATACTCTTTCGCTAAAGTTGCCGCATGCACCTTGTCCGCCTGAGAGAGCGATATAAACAGCTTGCCGCTTTTTGGAAGCCTATTTCCTGCGGCCGCTTGGCTTTTTGCAAAAGATACGCCAAAATCGCTTGATATACCCATAACTTCGCCCGTAGATTTCATCTCAGGTCCAAGGCTTACATCGGAGCCCGCAAGTTTGTTGAACGGGAATACGGCCTCTTTTACCGCTATATGCCCTTTTAGACGAGGGAGTAGTAGACCGTCCTCTTCGTAAACGACATTGTGTTTATCGTAGAACTTTAGTGCCTCTCTTAGATTACCTTGCCACATTACTCTTGTTGCCACTTTTGCCATCGGCACGCCTGTAGCTTTGGATACAAACGGCACGGTTCTACTGGCTCTCGGATTTACCTCTATCAAATATAGTTTATCTTCAAAAATCGCAAACTGTATATTGACAAGACCTTTTACACCGAGGCTCAGAGCTATTTTTGCAGTCGTAGCCCTAACCTCTTTTATCATCTCCTCGGAGAGCGATACTGGCGGAAGCGAACACGCAGAGTCTCCGGAGTGTATGCCTGCCTCTTCGATATGCTGCATAATACCGCCTATATATACGTCCGTTCCATCACATATCGCATCCGCATCAAGCTCTATGGCTCCGTCTAAAAACTTGTCTATTAGCACAGGTGAGTTGTGGCTAACAGAAATCGCCTCAGCCATATAATTTCTTAGCTCCTCTTCGCTATCAACGGTTCTCATAGCTCTACCGCCGAGAACAAATGAAGGTCGTACAAGCACAGGATAGCCTATCTCGTTTGCATACTTAGCAGCTTCGTCTACGCTTGTAGCGGTTGCGTTTTTGGGTTGCAAAAGGCCTATTTTGTCCGCAAATTCGCTAAAGAGCTTTCTATCTTCGGCGACGTCTATCGTCTCTGCGGTCGTGCCTATTATCTTACCGCCGTATGCGGAGATTTTTTTGGATAGCTTGAGCGGAGTCTGTCCGCCAAAATGCACGATAATACCGTCTGGTCTCTCTTTGTCTATAATAGAGCTCACTCTTTCAAAGTCGATAGGCTCGAAGAATAGAATGTCGCTCGTATCATAATCGGTAGAGACGGTTTCAGGGTTACAGTTGAGCATTATGGAGCGCACCCCCATATCCTTTAGCGCAAACGCCGCATGCACGCAGCAGTAGTCAAACTCTATACCCTGCCCTATTCTGTTTGGTCCGCCGCCTATAATCATCACTTTCTTGTCATCTTCAAACAAAGGGGTGTTCTTGGCGTAAGGGTTTTGCTCGTAGGTGGAGTATAGATACGGCGTGAGCGCTCTAAATTCGGCGGCGCACGTATCTACTTCGTTGTATGTAAGGGCTATACCCTGTCTATTTCTGGCCTCTTTGACGTCGCCCTCGGTTACGCCTGCAAGCTTGGCAAGTCTCTTGTCGCTAAACCCCATAGATTTTGCGGCAAAAAGAGCCGCTTTGTCGTTTAGAAGCGAGCTGTTTACTTTCTTCTCGAACTCGACTATCTCTTTTATCTCGGAGAGAAACCAAGGGTCTATTTTGGATAGGGCAAATATCTCGTCTATGCTAAGTCCTCTTCTAAAGCCTTCCGCAACATATAGTATTCTATCGGCATTCGGTCTTCTAATCTCTTTTTTGACAAACTCATCGTCTCCTGCCATATCGTCAAATCCGCTAAGACCGGTCTCGAGCGAACAGAGCGCTTTTTGGATGGACTCTTTGAAGGTAGTGCCTATCGCCATCGCCTCACCGACCGATTTCATAGACGTAGTGAGTGTAGAGTCCGCCCCTGCAAACTTCTCAAACGTAAATCTAGGGAGTTTGGTTACGATGTAGTCTATCGTCGGCTCAAAAGATGCAGCGGTTCCCGTGATATCGTTTTCTATCTCGTCAAGCGTAAAGCCGACCGCAAGAAGCGTAGCAACTTTTGCTATCGGATATCCGGTCGCTTTTGAAGCGAGAGCAGAGCTTCTTGAAACCCTAGGATTCATCTCGATAACGGTCATTCGCCCTGTATTTGGATTGATGGCAAACTGCACATTTGAGCCGCCTGTGTCGACACCGATTTCTCTCAAAATTGCAAAAGAGGCATCTCTCATCCTTTGATACTCTTTGTCCGTCAATGTTAGAGCCGGAGCTATCGTAATAGAGTCCCCCGTGTGAACACCCATCGGGTCAAGGTTTTCAATGGAGCAGACGATGATGCAGTTGTCCGCAGAGTCGCGGATAACCTCCATCTCATACTCTTTCCAGCCAAGAAGGCTCTCTTCGATTAGGATTTCACCGATTGGGCTTGCCTCTATACCTTTTTGCGCCAGCTCTTTGAACTCGTCTATGTTGTACGCCACACCCGAGCCGCCGCCCGCAAGAGTAAACGACGCTCTAATAATAAGCGGAAAACCAATCTCTTTTGCAGCTTGTGTAGCTTCATCTATCGTATAAGCATAACGGCTTTTTGGAATATCCATCCCGATTTTTATCATCGCTTCTTTAAAAGCCTGTCTATCTTCCCCTTTTTTGATCGCCTCAGGGTTTGCGCCAAGGAATTTTATTCCTTCCAGCATCCCTTTTTCATACATCTTCATAGCGATATTAAGAGCTGTTTGTCCACCCATTGTAGGAAGCACGGCGTCTACTTTTTCTTGCGCAATTATCTTCGCTACGACATCTTCCGTTATCGGCTCAATGTATGTTTTGTCGGCGAATTCAGGGTCTGTCATAATGGTTGCAGGGTTTGAGTTGATGAGAACGACGCGATACCCAAGCTCTTTTAGGGTTTTTGCAGCCTGAGCGCCGGAGTAGTCAAACTCGCAAGCCTGACCTATAACAATTGGACCTGAGCCAATCAGCAATATAGTCTCTATATCAGTTCTTTTTTTTGTCAGTTTTTTTCTCATCTTTTACCCCTTATTATGATTTCATTATACAAATTTATTTGGCTTTTTCTATTACGTAAAAATAGTTTGGCGAAAGCGGATTGTAATAGCCATCCACCAATGCCTCTTTATAGGCGCTATCCGAGCTTACGCTTTTTACTATCCCTACTTTTACGCCTTCAAAAAATATATTATCAAGACCGCTAGTTATTACCTCGTCGCCCGGCTTTACATCCATCCAGGTTGGTATATATTTTACTACGAGCTTATCTTGATTTTTGCCATATACAACGCCGGGAGCCCTATTTTTACCAACATACACTCCATAAGAGCACTTTGGGTCGCCGTTTAAGAACGCTTCAAACTTGCCATTTGGATTTTTGAGCGCTATTCCGCATGCGACAGAATCCAGCTTATTTTGAGTCGGATATATGATGCCGTAAACTTTAGGAATATCCTCATTTTCCTGCTTTTCGCTAGGATCAAAATCTATCCAAACTCTATAAAGATTGGGTAGATTCGAATATGAAATCGCACGTGAAAGTTTTATTTTGACATTTTGCCCTAACGTATCGCCGCCAAAACCGGCCATATTTTGCTTATATACGTTTTCCCTGATACTCGTTTTGTAAATTAGAGCCTCTTTTTGCAGCTTTTCATTCTCAGCCTTCAATCTGGCTATCGTATCCGCCTGATTAATATGCGTATCGAATAGCTCTTTTACGTATTCATTTGCGCCTATATATAAAAGCCTAATACCAGAAGACAAGGGAGAGAGCTGGTTTTGAAGCAGCCCGCCGAAAAAATAATAGACCACGAATAGTGTAGCTATAAAAAGGCTAGAAACAATCCATTTTTTACTCATATGA
>JAEMQC010000056.1 GCA_022758985.1 Campylobacteraceae bacterium | reverse complement strand
GCGCTCTATTACAAAATAACTATCAGACGGAATTTTCTTGCCGCTAGAATACCCAGTCTTTATTACATCTCGCCAGCCGGTCTCCCTGACCTCTATCTCCAAAATGTTTACGTTATGGTCGATCTGCTTTAGTATCTCGTTTTTAACATCGGCTTTAAGTACCAGCTGCAGAGGTGCAGCTATATTGCCGGATACCATTTCGGCTATCATTTGCGCTTTTTTTATCTCCGCATTTTCCAAATAATCGTCGAATATGACAAAGTTTATAGCCAAAAGCGAACCGAATACTGCAAAAAAGCTGATTATATAGAATATAAATATTTTAAACCTAAGACTTGAAGCGTTTATTTTATTCATCGTAAATCCTTACGATTTTAAGTAACGACAGGTCAAAAGATAAGCCGGAAGATGAGAGCGCTTTTTTATTTAGAAGTATAGTGGTTTTATTGGTAACTTCCACAAAAAAAAGCGCCCCGTTTTTCTCAAATATCTTTTTTGTAGCGGCGAAGGTCATCACACCTTTAAGATCCGCAATATCATACGCCTTTGAGTTATCCTCATCGTCAAATAAAAGATAGGAGCCGACATACTCTTTTTCTTTTGTTAGCCTATTCCTAGGTACAAGCTTTACGGTAATGCTATACCCCTTGATACCGTCTTTGTATAGCTTTTCGCTCTCCTCTTTAAATATCTCGGCGACTCTTTTTGTGGCTTCTGTGTATGCCGCCACTATCACTATAGGCTTTTGGGGATTTAGCTCTTTTGTCTTTGTAGCAAAGAAGATTAGTTGAGGATATATTTTTGCCTGAATAGCTATCTGACTTCTATCGAGCTCGAACGCAAAAACATTTCTGCAGAACAATAAAACCAAAACAAAGGCAAATGGCGCTCTTTTATGAGTCATTAATATCAAACGCCTTTTAGTTCAATCACAAATCTAGCGCCGGTATCAGTATTTTCAACCCTTATATGCCCGTCAAAATGTTCTTCGATAATTTTTTTTGTTATATGCAACCCAAGTCCGGTGCCGCTTTCGCCTTTTGATGTTATATAGGGCTCAAAAATCCTATCGATTATTTGAGCAAATATTCCGCCGGCATTATCGTCTATGCTTAACACTACGTCTTTATCTTTTTGCTCTGTACATATGACTATTTGTCTATTCTTGCTGTCGTCCGCAAATGCGTCTATCGCATTGGATATTATGTTCAAAAGCGCTTGGTTAAACTCTTTTTTGTACCCAAATATCGTTACGTCCGCCGATACCCTCTCGTCCACCGTAACGTATCTGGATTTTAGCCTTGCCGAGAGAATAGTCAACACTTCGCCGACGCACTCTTTGAGAGAAAATTTTTTCTCGGCTTTTGACGGTTTTAGAAAATCCGCAAAAGTATCTATCGTGCTAGCCATAAATGCGACCTGCTGCCTTATCAGCTTTGTACTATTGGATAATTCAGGATCCTCCTTGCCTAGCAGCTCAAGCGCCCTACCATCTATATTTGAAGCCATTATATTCATAGCATTTAGCGGCTGTTTTAGCTGATGTGATATGATGCTTATCATCTCGCCCATGGCAGCCATCTTACTCTGCGTAATGAGGAGCTTTTCGAGCTCTTTTTCGCGCTCCTCTATCGCCGCCACGTTGACCGATTTTGAAATCTTAAGAAGCTTACCTAAAAACACCATACTATCTACCGGCTTTAGCAAAAAGCTGTCGATACCTATGTCTATCGCCCTTATTAGCTTGTCTACGTCGCTATGCGCAGATACGGCCAAGATATGCTGAGACGGGTTGTTGGTCTTGATGTTTTCGCTCATAGCAAGACCGTCCATTTTGGGCATCGTAATATCTGTGATTACTATGTCAAAAGGGCCGTTTTGATTGTACTTTAAAAGCCCCTCTTCGCCGTCCGTGGCTGTCTCTACTCTGCCAAAAAACATATCTAGCATCTCTTTTATAATGCCTAAAAAGTTGGCGTCATCCTCTACAAACAAAACGCTTAAGCCTTGAGCCTCTTTTTTTAATTCCTTAATCACGGCCGCACCTTTTTTATTATTTCAAGCCAACAGACAGTATTTTATCTGAAATTATACGCAATAAAAGTGTTTTTTTATGTTAATTTTCATGTTTTTACTCTCGTTTAAGATTACCAAATAAAAACTTTTTTGATACCATTTTGCCGATGAAAACAAAAAAATTGCTCTATCTATTAATGGCTCTGCTTCTATCGGGTTGCGCACAAAAACAGCGTCTAGTCGTAATACCGGAAAATAGCGGCTCCACAAAAGCAAAAGTTTACTTTTTTGAGGGCGAAAAACTTATAAACTCTTATGATGCGACAATAGGAAGAAACGGAGTAGCGGCAAAAAATCAAAAAAAAGAGGGGGACGGCAAGACGCCAAGCGGAATATACAAGATAACGGCGCTTTTTGGAAAATCGGAACCTAGCGGCATAAATATGCCTTTCATAAAAACACACTCTTTGCTTAGATGCGTAGATGATCCAAATTCGTCACACTACAATCTTATAATAGACTCCTCAAAAACTATCATTGACTACGATAGCAGCGAAGAGATGCTAAGAGAAGATGGGCTATACGATATAGGCGCCGTTATAGACTACAACCCAGAGGGCAAAAAGGACGCCGGTTCTTGCATCTTTATGCATATAGCCAACAAAGAATGGGGTCCGACTGCCGGATGCATAGCCCTCAAAAAAGAGGATATGGAACAAATAGCGTCTATGTTATCAAAAAACAAAACGCCGATTATCGAAATAAAAGAGTAGCAAAGTATAATATTAAATGCAAATAAAATCGCCTTCTCTTAAACAGGAGTATTCAATTAAAACGACTTTCAAGTTTTTTATTGCTTTAACACTCTTATTTACAGCAGCTTTTGTCGGCGGATGCCAAAACAAATCTGAGCAATACGAGATAAGAGTTTCAACAAATCCTTGGATAGGTTTTACGCCGTTTATTTACGCCCAGGAAAAAGGATGGTTAAAAGACTCGAAGTTTAAATTCATATGGGTCGTCGGGCTTGCCGAAAACGTAACGTTATACGAAAAAGGTCTATCTGACGGCTTTACTGCTACACAATATGAATATTTCAACTTTAAAAACAGGGAGTATTTAAAGCCGTACTTTTTGATAGACCGTTCAAACGGAGCCGACACTATCTTGTCCAACAAAACTATAGAAGAGCTAAAACACTCAGATAAAAAAATAGATTGTTATTTCGAGCTTAGTTCCGTAAATATGGATATTTTTAAGGCATTTATCTCCCAATACGGTTTTGATGAGAAAAAATTTAAGCTCCAAAACAGCGATCAAGAAAGCACCGCCGCAATCAAAGCCAAAGCCAGCTCAAACCCTATGCTTATCATATCGTACGAACCATACGTCAGCTCAATCCAAAATAACGGCTTTAAAAAAATATCCTCTACAAGAGAGCTTACCGATATTCAAGTCATAGATGCAATATTTCTAGATGAGCGCGCAGTCAAAAATAACGAGGAAGAGGTAAAAAGACTCAAAGAGGTATTTACTAAGGCTGCGCAGAGGCTAAAACAAAATCCAAAAGAGTTTTACGAAACAATCAAGGGATACCTCGAAAACCAAACTTACGAACAGTTTATGGTAAGTCTTGACGGGATAAATTGGATAGACGACAAAGAGTATGAAAAAGCGCTAAAGTTTTTGCAAAAACAGAAAATTCCGACAGATAAGCTGATTAGATGAAACTAAAAACAGCCATATTCGCTGCACTGCTCATAGTATTGACGTCTATGCTGGCCACACACTATTATGCGCACTATAAAAACAGAGCGCTAATATTCAAATACGTTAGCGACTCTGTGGGTGGCGTCATGATCCAAGTGGAAGATCACGTCGTATCGGAGCTGGAAAAAAAGACGCCATCAAATATACAAAAAATCCTGGATAAGACGAGAGCGACGCACAGATTCATATCATCGATATCCTACACAGAGGACGGCAATACGATTAAATACTCGTCCGACAGAACGCTAAAGGGCAGCATAATAAGAGACGGATATATATCGGTTAACCGCCCGATATACGACGAGCTCTTAAAAGAAAATGCGCTCTTTTGCTATACGCTAAACTATTTTGACGACGGCACGCCAAAAAAAGCCTACATACTTTTGCATATAGACAAAGACTACCTATTTAAGACAATAGAAGACGCTACAAGGGATAATACGAGAGAGGTTTTCGCCTTCCAATTTGTAGTTTTAACTCTCTTGCTGTTACTGGGGCTGCATCTATTCGCCAAGCCGATATACGACATTTTAGATACGGCCGAGATGAAAAATACGGAGTATAAAAAATTTTTTATACAAGACTTTACGCTTCTTCAGACGACGCTAGTCAACAGCTTTAAGACGCTTATTAGCCAAAAGGAAGAGCTGACGCAAACCCTTGAGCAGACAAACTATCTAGATGAAATATTAAGAACCGTAGCGGATGTCAACCAGCTGCTAATTTCAAGCAAATCCATAGACGAGTTGCTGCAAAAAAGCTGCGACAGACTATCCGAATTTGGGCACTACAAGCTAGTCTGGATAGGTTTTGAGGAGGATGGATATATCAATGTAGCCTACAAGTCGTTTGACTGGAGTGGATATTTGGACGAAGGTTTTAGAATATCGCTTGATCCTGCAGACCTGACATCCAAAGGACCTAGTGCAAATAGCATTATAGAAAATAGAACCGTAATAACCGATATATATGATCCAAATTTCAAACCATGGTTTGAAAAAGCAAAAAAGGCCGGATTTAGATTTGTCATCGCAATGCCTCTGCGAAAAGATATGCACTCAAAACCGTTCGGAGCGCTTACCGTATATACAGACAGAGAGGATGGCTTTGACAAAAAAGAGATTTTGATGTTAGAGGAGCTTGCCGGAGATATAGGCTTTGCCATTAACTCATTCAGACAAAACGAAGCGTTCAAATCACATCTAATCCACGACTCTCTAACGGGGCTCACAAACAGAATAATACTTTTTGACGAACTACCAAAGTACAAAGAGCCGAAAGTAGCCATCGTAAATATAGACAGACTAGAGGACATAAACGAAGTATACGGCTTTAACGCCGGGGATTCAATCATAAAAATGTATGCCGGCTGGCTTGCAGAACAAACAAAAGAGGTTGAAGGCAGCAAGCTGTACAAGCTGAGCGGCGGCGAGTACGCCATCTTGTTTGACGAAAATACGGATGAAGAAAAAATATTCCAATTTATAGAGAAGCTTATAGCCGATACGGACGACAGAAGCTTCATATACGAAGAGATAGAGATTTTTATCACCATAACCGTCGGTTATGCGAAGTCCGCTTCAAAGCCTATTGAATACGCAGAAATAGCCCTCAAAAAAGCAAAATCCAAAAACAGGCATTTTGAGAGCTTTGATACGTCCATGCAGATGCTGGAAGAGCAAAAAAACAATATCATTTGGCACAAAACCATCAAAACGGCAATCAAAGAAGATAAAATAGTCCCGTATTTCCAGCCGATAGTAAACAACAAAACCGGCGAGATAGAAAGATACGAAGCCCTCATGAGGCTGCATACTCTAGAGGGCAAAGTCGTAACCCCATATGCGTTTTTGGAAATATCAAAAAAAATGCGACTCTATCCGGAACTAACAAAAATAATGGTAAGCAAAACTATCGATGTATTCAAAACATCGGATTTGCCGGTCAGCATCAATCTCTCATTTGACGATATCATAGAACAAGATATACAAGAGTTTTTATTTGAAAAAATATCAAACACCAAAATGGGCGAAAAGATTATTTTTGAAATACTAGAGTCAGAGGGGATTAAGAGCTATGACGAAGTAAAAAGCTTCATAAATACTTTTAGATCCCTCGGGTGCAGTTTTGCGATTGATGATTTCGGAAGCGGATATTCAAACTTCGACCATATATTAAAACTAGAGGTCGATACGCTAAAAATAGACGGAAGCCTCATAAGAAACCTCCCTTACGATAGAAATGCGCAGATAATAGTAGCAAGCATACAAAACTTCGCAAGAGAGATGGGAATTAAAACCGTAGCGGAATTTGTTTGCGACGAAGACGTGTTTATGCACGTTAAAAGCATGGGCATAGACTCTTCGCAAGGGTACTACTTCTATGAGCCCTCTCCAAATCTTATCTTGTAGCGATCTGCTCCTTGAATATGAGCGGCAAGGAGCTAAAACCGTAAAACAAATTGATAGCAACCCTAATTCAAAACAAGCTGCGAATTTGTAGAAAACGAGTTTAGCACTTGGCGCACCCTTTTTAGTATATCTGCTTTATGCCTAGCACCTTTGAAAGTATTGAGCTTTTGGCTTCGTCATACCACGCCCTACCCTTGCCTTCTTCCATCGTTGTTACTACGATTCCGCCGAGCATCTCTCTGCCCTCCTTGCCGTCCTTGAAGCTTTTTATACCCCATGCGTCGTGAAGCACAAGAGGTTCTCCGGCCAAATCTTCACCAACATAGAGCATAATATGACCTTTTAGATATATAAGCGTTCTCCACGGCTTCGCATTTGCTTTTATATACGCTTTTTTGGCGGCGTTGTTAAGTTTTTCAATATCCACATATCCAGCTGCCTGCTCGGCAGAGTTTCGAGGTAGATAGATTCCAAAATTAAAGAACATATCCCTTAAAAACATGGAGCAATCCCTATTGTCCAGATACCCTCCCCAACCGTACGGCTCCCCGTACAAAGAGTAGCCGATAAGCGCCACGGCGGTATCGTTCATGACAAACGGCAGCTTTTGCAGATTATCTGACGGGGCGTATCTCTTCCATACGGCATAGCCCAGTTCGTCTCTTGCCGGATACACTCCTTGCGGTAAAAGCGTGCCGATATTTAATCTCTCTACAAAAACACCAGACTCGGCATGTAAAGCCTTCTTGTCGTTTACGACGCCCATTAAAGGCAAGGAGCGAAACAGCTCCTCAAAAGAGCCATCTGTAAATGCCACGTTTCTGGCGTCTATCCAGCCGTACCCGACTGGAGTTTTGGCGAAATAATAGTCTCTTTGTGGGGTTGTATACAAAAGCTTTAGCGGAGTAGAAATGTATATTCTAGAGTTTTGCAGATAATCAAAAGGATACCCCTCTCCGGCAATGGAGGGGTTTTTAAATAGCGGCTTATCGGTTGGCAATACGCGCATATCGGAATTTCGTACGGTTATGGCGTTTTTAAATACCTTGCTCTCTTTTGCCAAGCCAGCTATATCTAATATCTTTTTTATTTTCGCAAAGCTAACGGGCATTAGATTTTCGCCGTATAAATCGCCTCTGTTTTTTATATCCTCGCACATCGCATCCAGCTTTGAGCCTGCGCTCTCTTCGCTCTCAAAGCCCCACGCCTCAAAAAACTTCTCTTTAAACAAAGAGAAGCGATTATCCTCGATTTTGGCGTCGGCAAGAGGCAGCCGCACCGCAGAGCAGCCTGACATGAACAGTAAAATACAAATGCCAAAAACAAACCTTATCAAAGCAGCTACTCCTTAATATCTGCCGTTCTTAAGCCTTATGTATACCGTTTTGGCTTGAGAGTTTTTGTGCTCCCTCTCTTCGAATTCAAACATCCCGGTAGCCTTCATAAGGTCGCTTAGCTTTCTAAAGCCGTAGTTTCTAGGGTCGAAATCAGGAGAGTATTTATTGATTTCGCTACCTACCGCCCCTAGATTTGCCCATCCGTTTTCATCGCCTGAATCTTCTACCGCTACAGAGAGGAGCGTTCTTAGCTTCTCATCCTTTAAGCTCTCTTTTACAGGTTTTTCCAGAGGCACTTCGCTCTCTTCTGTGCCGGCTCTGAGTATCTCCGTATAGACAAACTTGTCGCATGCCGCCACAAAAGCCTTCGGCGTCTGGCGCCTGCCAAATCCGTATACGACAAGGCCGGACTCTCTTATTCTGGCCGCTAGTCTCGTAAAATCGCTATCGGACGATACCAGACAAAAACCGTTGAACTTACCCGTATATAAAAGATCCATCGCATCTATTATCATAGCGCTATCGGTAGCGTTCTTGCCGCTCGTATATCGAAACTGCTGAATCGGCTGGATAGAGTGCGTAAGCAGCGTATCTTTCCATCCGGATAGCTGCGGCCCCGTCCAATCGCCGTATATACGTTTGACGCTAGCCACTCCGTATTTAGCTATCTCCGAGAGCAGATACGGCGTCAGAGACGCCTGCGCATTTTCCGCATCGATTAGTACGGCCAGCTTTTGACCGCCGAATACTTTTTGGCTCATTTTTACCTCTTACACTCAAAACTCATATTTGTCTGGATACTAACCTCTTTTATCTTAGGTATCGGAGTCTCTGTCTGGGACTTCATCATGGCCGAAGTTTCGCCAAAATATACCGTATCCATACCGTCCATCGCTATCTTCTTTAGCTCGCACATACTCTTAGTCGCCCTCGAAAGCTCTGCC
>JAEMQC010000121.1 GCA_022758985.1 Campylobacteraceae bacterium | reverse complement strand
CTATTACAGGTTTTGTCGTCAGCGAAGCCACTGCACCAGCTAGATGCGCAGCCATGCCTGCCGCACATACGAATACTTTTGCGCCTTTTGCTTCGGCCTCTTTTACGTATTCGTGAGTCCTATCTGGGCTTCTATGAGCGCTAGATACAAGTATCTCATAAGCGACTCCAAACTTTTCAAGCGTCTCCGCACACCCCTTCATAACGTCATAATCGCTTTTTGAACCCATCAATATTGAAACGAACGCCATTTAATCATCCTTTTTTCTAAGCAAACTATATTTCGGAAAAGCTGTAGGCAAAAATATCTTATTCGTATTGCCGCTATGTACGCTAGGAAGCTCTTTTTCGCTCTCTGTAACGATTTTTTTAAACGATATCATAGTCTTGCCCTCTTTTTGATAGACTCTGCCTATATCGTTATCGCAAAGCTCGACATTTTTACCGAAAGGCAAGAATATCTCTATCTCATCTTGCGGATATATTTTGTCTTTACAATAAAAAAATAGTCCATCCTCCGGCACAAAACCCTTGACCTGATATTCGCCATCACTCATAGCGGTCTCAAGATTTTGCGCTCCCTCTTTTTCAAAAGGGCGAGATACTATGTATCCGTCCGTATAGCCTCTGTTTTTTAATGTATTTAGCTCGCTCTCATAATAGGCGCCGTCGAATTTGCCTTCATAGTAGTCGTCTATAGCTTTTCTGTACGTCTTTGCCGTAACAGCCGCATAATATAGGCTTTTTGTTCGCCCCTCTATTTTTAGGCTATCTATTACTCCGCTGTCAAGTATCTCTTTGATATGCTGGGAGAGTTTGAGATCTTTTGCGTTAAACAAATAAGTCCCCTCTCCAGGCACCTCTTCGAGCCTCATAAGAGTCTTATGCTCTGGATTTTCAACGAACACTTCATACGGCATGCGACAGTCGTTCGCACAGCTGCCTCTGTTTGGCACCCTTCCCATCTGAAGAGAGGAGATCAG
Organism: Campylobacteraceae bacterium; assembly: GCA_022758985.1. Lineage (GTDB taxonomy): Bacteria > Campylobacterota > Campylobacteria > Campylobacterales > UBA6016 > UBA6016. The sequence continues at coordinate 7,512 of JAEMQC010000121.1, read as the reverse complement.
ACATCTTCCACTGTACGCAAAACACATAGAGCCGTGTACAAAAATCTCTATCTCAATATGTGGAAGGTGTTTTTTGATTCCCTCAAGATCTTTTAGACTGCACTCTCTGGCGGCTATGATACGGGTCACACCCATATCGGCATAAGCTTCAGCATCCATATAGTTAAGTACGTTTGCCTGGGTAGAGAGGTGTATATCTATGTTTGGAGCTACTTTCTTGGCTAGCTTTATGACGCCTGGGGTTGAGACGATAAAGGCATCCGGTTTTAGTTCGGCTAGCGCCGCCAAATGCTTCTCTACTAGACCAAGCTGCGAGTTAAAAGGAAAGCCGTTTACGGTAGCGTATACCTTTTTATTCAAAGCGTGAGCATACTCTATAGCCTCGCCGAAACTGGTTAAATCAAACTCTTTACCGCTTCTTATTCTAAGAGAAAAGTGGCTTACGCCGCCGTATACGGCATCGGCGCCATATTCCAGAGCTACCCTCAATTTTTCAGGATCTCCGGCTGGAGAGAGCAGTTCAACTTTTTTTTGGGTCATTTTTTCCCAAATGCGGCTATAAGTGCCTCTATGTCATCGTCGCCGACTAAGTCGTTATTCTCATCGCCGTGGATATGTTTTGCGCTACTAACGCGTTTTTCATCGTCTATCTTGCCCTCGAACAGCTTGTTCATATAGTTTGATAGCGCTCTCATAATATTGATTACGCGCTCGATTTTTTGTCTATGAATATCTTGATACTGCATCATATCCATGATACTCATCGTATTCATACCTATATTGCCAAGATTATTCATCACCTCTTCATGGGTTGCAAGCGCAGCCTCTATTTTTTCGCTCTCGGTGCGGAACGCTTCTATTTGTGGAAATTTAGCTGATAGCTTACCCATAAGCTCTCGAAGCGAATTTAAAGTATCGGCTATATTACTCATCTTCTCTTCGGCGACCATCTGTTCATTGGAGATTTGCTCCAGCATATCGAACATCTGGGTAGCTTTCTCTTCGGACTCTTTCGTAACATCATCAAGCTGATGTACTACTTTATTCTCTTTTAGCGGGGGTGGTGGAGGCCAACTCTTTGTGGAGCCGAGGTCATACTCTACTTGTGAATATTGGCTCTCTTCGTCAACAGGAGCATCTACCGAACTAGCATCATCGCCACTCATATCATCCATATCGCCGTTCATTAATTTATCGAGTTCTTCTTGCGTCATTTTATCGTTACCTTATTTTGCTTTGATTTGCAGAGCTTTTAACCGTCAATGTTGGCTTATTATAGCTTTTTTCTTTTATAATTTTATTTAAAAGCGTCCTCACAAAAACAAACTTGAAAGCTTAAAAATGGTCATAGATCTACACAACCACACACCGTTATGTAACCATGCCAAGGGGTCGCCTTTGGAATTTGTACAAAAAGCGGTTGAAAAAAAAATTGACCTCTTTGGCTTCTCCGACCATGCCCCTATGAACTTTGATCAAGCCTACAGAATGAGTTTCGACGAAATGGCCCGTTACGAAGAAGAGATTTTGGAGCTAAAAAAGGCGTTCAAGGCAGATATAAAAATAAGACTCGCCTATGAAGTCGACTATCTGCCTGGATTTATAGACTCAAGGGTGTTAGATAGGGAGGTTGATTATCTAATAGGTTCCGTACACTTTATCGGCGGCTGGGGGTTTGACAATCCTGAATTTTTGAGCGACTACCACGGCAGAGATCCGGATGAAACATGGAGCGAATACTTTAGGCTTATAGGCGAAATGGCAAAAACAAAGCATTTTAATATAGTGGGACATATGGATCTTCTAAAAGTATTCAACTTCAAGCCTTCAAAAGACACGGTAAGGCTTGCTATGAAAGCGTTGGAAGAGATACGAAAAGCAAAGATGGCGATAGAGATCAACGCATCAGGCTTACGAAAACCGGTAGGAGAACAGTATCCATCGAACGAACTTCTTGCTGCTGCGCTTGATTTTGGGATACCTATAACTTTCGGTAGCGATGCGCACGACGTGTCTCATATAGGCTTTCATTTGACGGAAAATATGAGAAAAGCCAAAGAGCTTGGTTTTAAAGAGTATGCTTATTTTGAAGAGCGTCAAATGAAACTGCTTAATTTTTAATCAGAAGAGAAAGATAAACATACAGTCTTTTTTGCTACAATTTTGTTATTATGTAAATTCTATAAGGAGTTATGAATGTATAGCAGCGCCGAAGACGTTAAAAAAATTTTTGACGTTATAAAAGAAAAAGAGATCGAATTTGTAGATTTTAGATTTACAGATTTCAAAGGTACATGGCACCATGTTTCTTACAATGTAAAATCAATCAATGAAGATAGCTTCAAAGGTATACCTTTTGATGGAAGCTCTATCCCTTACTGGCAACCGATTAACCGATCAGATATGCAACTTATCCCTGATGCAAAAGCGTTTTTCGTAGACCCTTTTACGGCAGACCCGACTCTTGTTGTATTTTGTGATGCCTATGATATATACAAAGGCGAGCTATACGCTAAATGCCCTAGATCAATAGCCAAAAAAGCTATGGAGTATTTAAAATCAACAGGTCTAGGCGACGTAGCATATTTTGGTCCTGAAAATGAATTCTTCGTATTTGACGACGTCAAAGTAAAAAGCGACATCAATTGCCAATACTACGAAATCGACTCTGAAGAAGGTACTTGGAACTCTGCTAAGTCTTACACTGATGGCGGCTTCAACTCAGGCCACAGACCTGGTACAAAAGGCGGTTACTTCCCGGTAGCTCCGGTTGATACGATGGTTGATTTGAGAGCTGAAATGGTTAAAGTAATGGAAGAGATCGGTCTTGAGACTTTCGTTGTTCACCACGAAGTTGCGCAAGGTCAAGGCGAAATCGGCGTAAAATTTGGCACTCTTGTAGAAGCTGCGGATAACGTACAAAAAGTAAAATACGTAGTAAAAATGGTTGCCGCAATGAACGGTAAAACTGCTACATTTATGCCAAAACCGCTTTATGGCGACAACGGTAACGGTATGCACGTTCACCAATCAATCTGGAACAAAGGCGAAAACACTTTTGCAGGCGATAAATACCAAGGTCTTTCACAAACAGCTCTTTACTACATCGGCGGCGTACTAAAACACGCAAGAGCTCTTGCAGCGTTCACAAACCCGTCAACAAACTCATACAAAAGACTAATCCCGGGTTTTGAAGCTCCTTCAATCCTTGCCTACTCTGCGACAAACAGATCCGCATCTTGCAGAATTCCATATGTAAATAGCCCGAAAGCAAAAAGATGCGAGTTTAGATTCCCTGACTCAACGGCTAACCCTTACCTAGCATTCTCTGCAATGCTTCTTGCTGGTATCGACGGTATCAAAAACCAAATCGATCCAGGCGCTCCAAGAGAAGAAGATCTATTTGAACTTTCTCTTGATGAAATTAGAGAAAAAGGTATCAAACAAATGCCTCACACACTAAGAGGCGCTGCTGAATCACTAATAGCAGACTGGGACTTCCTAAAATCAACAGGCGTATTCTCTGATGAAATGCTAAACGATTACAAACAATTCTTGTTTGAAACACAAATCTGGCCTTACGAAGCAAGACCTCATCCATTCGAATTCCTAACTTCTTACTCTTGCTAATACTCACACTCTTTTGTCACTAAAAAAGTGACAAAAGAGTGATTTCTTAATTTAAAACTTCTAATACTGCAATAAAACAAAAAAATCGAGTAATAAAAATATGTACTTTTACGATATGGACGAATTCGTAATAAGCAGCAAACACAGAAGCCAAAGAACTTAAGAAGGGCGGCTTAAGAGTTAGTTTTTTTGAGAATTACCGACGAGGCCGTAAGTCCAAACGCTAGCGCCGCCAAGATAAATACGCTTTTCCCACCAAAATAAAAAAAATACGATAGCTTGTCGGCATCGGGGGTTGTGGACGAGACAAATACAATTAGGTTTTTTATTGCCTCAAACACAAAAGAGCCTGGAATCATCGGTATTCCAGCGGGAACCTTTAAAATTCTTAGTTGTGTTTTTGTTTTTTTACCTATGATGTCAACCATTATACCGACGCACAATGCCCCTGCCAATGTGGACAACTCTATCCCAAACCCCATGCCAATAAAAATATTGCGTGTTAAATAGCCAAAAAATGCAAATACGCCAACAAGCCAAAGATGCTCCTTGCGAACCTTGAATACCATCGCAAAACCTATCGCTGCAACAACGGCCAAAAGTGGTTTGATTAAAATATCCACGCAAAACTCCTCTCGGCAACTATGGCAAGCGTAGTTCCAAACACTATACCAAAAGATAAAAACATAGCGCGTAGACCTCTTGCGGCGCCGTTGAGATAATGCCCTTTGAGCATATCTTCAAAGGTATTGATAAGCTGAATTCCCGGAATTAAAAAGAATGTAGAGGCGGCTTGTGCAAAGCCTAGCTCTTCAACGCCAAAAGCCCTAGAAAACAAGTAGGCGCCCATGGTAGCCAAAAATGCGCAAACGAGGTTTACGAACATCATAGATACACCCAGTCTAACAATTCTGGATTTTACGACAAATGCAAAATACGTCGCCAAAAATACGGCAAGCGCACCGTATATATCGCACCCAAGCAGCATTCCAAAAGCGGCGCAGCCGACAGGAACGGCAAAATATGACAAGCTCTCAAAAGGTGGGGCTTTTTGTAAAACAGAGGCTTTAAAGTCTGAAAATTCGGAGGTCGGCCTTGACGCATATTGAGTTATCATTGATAATCTCTCAAAATTTGGAGTTACGTCGTCAATATGCTTCATTTTTGTATGAAAACCACCTTGATGGCTCAGAGTCACCAATACAGACTTTGGAAGAACCAATATTCCGACATTTTCAAACCCCTTGGCGCAAAGAAACGAGAGCATTGCTTCTTCAACCGAAGCGCTATCGGCGCCAGATTCCATCATCTCCTTGCCTATCCAAAGCGCAGCGTCGGCCATCTCGGCTATACGAGTCACCCTTCAAATCCTTCTATCTTCTCTTCAATCTCAAAAAAACGCTCGATTTTAGCCTTCAATGCAGCCTCTGCCTCTTCAAGCTCAGCTGAGAGCTTGCTTATCCCCTCTTTTTGGTAAATCTCAGGGTCGCCAAGAGCATTTGTAAGCCTCTTTATCTTGGCCTCCAAAGCCTCTATCTCTTTTGGCAAACTCTCGTATTCTAGCTTCTCTTTGTAGCTTAATTTTTTTGTCTCTTTTTTAGGTTTTTCCTCTTTTTGTTTTTGAGACTCTACGGATACGCTCTCCATCGCATCTAGTTCGTGCAACTCTTTTTCTATCTCCAGATATTCAGAGTAGCCCTGATAGCTCTCCTCTATCCGCCCGTTCCCCTCGAAAATGAGGAGTTTATTCGCAAGCTTATCCACAAAATACCTATCGTGGCTTACAAAAATGACACACCCCTCGAAGTTTTGGATGTACTCCTCCAATATATTAATCGTCGGTATATCAAGGTCGTTTGTAGGCTCATCCAGTATCAGACAATCCACTTTTTTGGCAAACAACAAGGCTAGCGCCACACGGCTCTTCTCCCCGCCCGAGAGTATCCCGATTTTTTTGTCCAGAAACTCTTTTGGGAAAAGGAAGTTTTTTAGATAGCCGTAAACGTGCATATTCTTGCCCTGCACCTCTACCCTATCGCCGCCGTTTGGACAAAATGTCTCCAGAATATCCTTGCTATCATCAAGCGAAGCCTTGCTTTGGTCGAAATATCCGCTGACAAAATCGCCGACTCTCACCGTACCGCTGTCAGCTTTCAGCTCACCCCTCAAAAGCTTCAAGAGGGTTGATTTGCCGCTACCGTTTGGGCCGACTATGGCAATACGGTCTTTTTGGAGAATTCTCGTCGTAAAGTCTCTAATAATCTCTTTACCGCCGAGTGACAAAGAGACGTTTTCAAGCCAAAAGAGCTCCTTTTGACGGTTCTGGGCGCTGCCGCCGTTCCAGTTTTTTCTCTCCCGCTCAAGCTCTATCCGCATCTTTCTAATTGTGCTTGGATTTTTCTTAGCCTGCTCCCTCAAATCCAGAAGTTTTCTTTTTCGCCCTTCGTTTCGCTTGCGCCTAGCGCTCACACCCCTTTGATACCAGTTCTCCTCTTGTTTTAGTAGCCGCAGCAAGTTCTCATGCTCAGTTCGCATATTTTCAAGCAGTTGCGCCTTGCCTGAGAGATAGTTGGCATACCCGCCGCGAAAACTTCTAAGCTTCGCATTATCTATCTCGACACAGCGTGTAGCTATACGGTCGATAAAATACCTGTCGTGCGAGATAAAAATCATAGTGTAGTTCTCGGAAAGTATAAGCTCCTCCAAAAACTCAACCATATATACATCCAAATGGTTCGTCGGTTCGTCAAGTAGCAAGATATCGGGCTTTTGAAGCAGTAGGCTCGCCAGCGCCACACGCCTCTGCTCGCCGCCCGAGAGCGTCACGGTGCGTTGAGAGCGAAACTCATCCAATTTCAGCTGTCTTACTATCCGCTCTATCTTATCCTCAAGATTCCATGCCGAGTGGTGGTCGAGAAATAGCGTCAGCTCCTCGCTTCTTTTTAGAAGCTCCTTGTCATCGTGGTTTTGAGCTAGTTGTTCGTTCACACTCTCAAACTCTTTTAGGGCGTCAAAAAGCTCTTTTAAGCTTTTTTTGAGTGACTCCAACACGGTATCCTCGGCATCAAACCTCGGGTCTTGGGCTAGCATCTTTATCTCTATGCCGTTTTGGCGGATGATTTTGCCGTCATCTGAGTCCATCTCGCCCATGATGATTTTGAGAAGCGTAGATTTGCCGCTCCCGTTTTTGCCAAGTAGCGATACTCTCTCCCCTTTTTCTAGGACAAAGTCCACACCGTCAAGAATTTTTTGCGCTTCAAAGCTTTTTTTGAGTCCGTTGATGTCTATAAGAGCCATATTGTTCCGTAAAGTTTTTGCGTAATTATAGCCAGGCAGGGGTTAGTTTGGGACTATGTCCTCTAGCAGTTGTTTTAGGCGGTTGTTTCGTATCTCAATGAGGCGCACGATTTCCGGCATATCGAACTCGCCGAAGTATGTCATATCAAATAGTTTTTGCAGAGGTTGGCGGCAACATGTCTTATCACATCCGGTTACAAGCTTTTTTGCTTTTTTGTACGGCAAATCGGTGTTTTGAAAGATTGCGACGGCTTCGCCTATCGTCTTTTCGCCACACTCGCAAATGAGCGTTTTGGCAAGCTCTTCGTCCCAACCTTTCATAATACATCCTTTTTGTTATAGGTTGTGTTCTTTTTTGAATGCGTAATACTCATCGATAGCCTTGATTATCTGCTCACTCAGAGGCCTAAGCTCATTGTAATCCGTCCATAGCGTGTCTTCGACTATATCGTGTATCTTAGACGCAATTTCGCTCACCTTTCTCTTCATCGTAGCCAACCCTTTTTTTGGATCTTCCATTTTTGTCTCCTTTGTGTCAAATTTAACCGAGCGACCCGGCGCTGACAAAAGAATAGATATTTTCAT
>JAEMQC010000031.1 GCA_022758985.1 Campylobacteraceae bacterium | reverse complement strand
TTTTTTAGCTTGGGGAAATTGTAGGTTGTTTGTACCAAATATTGTAGCCGGATCACTTTGAAGTGGTTCTTTTTTATGGGGAGATTATAGAATACGCAAGACTTAATGAAAAGGGGTACTAGAGCGCCCTCTTCTCTTCTTTTATCCGTTGACGAAGCAACTTTGCAATAGCAGATATAGGCTCCTTCCAACTCCCCTTTTGTGTCTGTCTAAATATCTTTAGACTTGGATACCACGGCGTTGAATCGCCGTCTTGCATCCACCTCCAATCTGCCGGTTTTGGGACTAATACATAAGTTTCTTTATTCATTGCGCCGCACAAATGAGCCACGGAGGTATCCGTTGTTATTATGACGTCAAGGGTATCTATTATCGCAGCCGTAGCGGAAAAATCAATGAGCTCGGATGATAAATCCACTACCCTACCCTCAAATCCCTCTTTTTGTATTTGGGAGGCATCTTCACCGGCTTGAAGCGAAAACCATTTTGTCTGCTCGATATTTAAAAGCTCGACATAATTTTGTATGCCTATATATTTATTTTTGAAATCTTTATTGGTTCTACTGCTGCTCCATACTATGCCGATGTTTGTTTTTGAATCGTCAAAACCTATGTTTATATGTTCTTTATTTGGATGTAAATATGGAAACTTTGCAGGTATACTATCCAGTTGCGTGTCAAATCTATATGGACAAGAAAGAAGCGGAATGTAAAAATCATGCTCCGGCATAGTGTTTTCGTCTTCACTGCATACTTTGGCTACGCCGTCAATTGTTTCAAATAGTTTTACAAGCTCGGGGCGCGTTCTGATGATAACTTCTGCACCCAGAGCCAAGAAGTTTGGAACATATCGTATAAACATAATATTGTCGCCAAAACCCTGCTCGTTTTGCAAGATAATAGTCTTGCCTCGCAAATTCTCACCTTTCCACATCGGTGTTTTGTATTTATATGTTTTTGAGAGTAATTCCGGCATCTTGAGCCTATGTTCATATTTCTCCCATCCGCTTCGGTAGTTGCCGTGCGAGAGTTCTATGAGAGCCATATCAAAGTTGGCATCTGTATGCTCCGGATTTAACTCAAGCGCTTTTTTGTAATACACAATTGCGGCGTCATAGTCTTTTAGCTCTTTATATACTGCCCCTAGATTGCTGTAGGCGTTGGCATACATCGGATTTAGCTTTATCGAGTAATCGAGGTGACGTATTGCGGCGTCCGTATCGCCTATATTGCGGAGCAGGTTGCCGATATTATTATGTGCGGCTGCATTGTTTGGGTTGATTTGGAGCGCTTTTTGATATGCGGTCAATGATTTTTGATTGTCGCCCAACTCTTTATACGCTACCCCGATATTATTGTATGCAGGCGCTTTGCTTGGGGCTAGCTCTATGGCTTTAAGATATGGGGAAATGGATTTGTCAAAAGCTTTTACTGAGGCAAATAAATTTCCAAGAGCAAGGTGGGCTTCGTATTCGTTTGGAAATTTTTTGATTGCCGCCGCAGCAACGTTAAAAGCGTCTTTAAATGCTTTTTGGTGCTTGTATAGCTCTATGATATTGAGATAATCATTCAGCCCGCTGCCAAGCGTTATGGCTTTTTGCAAGGATGCAACGGCCTCTGCAAATCTGTTTTGTAGCTTATATATCGAAGACAGATTTGAGTAAAAAGATGTGTAGTTGGGATTTATCAGAATCCCTTTTTGTATGACCGCCTCCGCTTCTTGAAGTCTCCCCAATCTTTTGTATGTTACCGCAAGATTGCTATATAGCCGTAAAAGCGAATCGCCTTGCGGTGAAAAGGTTAACGCTTTGCTGTAACACGCCAAAGCCTCTTGTAGCTGTGAATCCTTTAAAAATATATCGCCGGATTCTATGAGAGAGAAATAGCTATGCTCCATATTTGCAATTATTTCATTGATTCGCTATATGTTTTCCAGCTATCTATCGAGCCGTCTTTACGCTTATAAACCCTGACCGGCTTTTGGGATCTGTTGGCATCCTTTTGTGCAAGCTGCTTTTTGAGTATTTCGTCGTAATAAGTCTTGCCTTTAAACAACGCTTTTTCTTTGATATCTTCTTTTTTCTGTTTGGTTGTATTGGTCTCAACCGCCGAAAGACAAACACACGCACCGAGGACCGTTAGCGATAATATAACCTTATCCATCGGATATCCTTAATTATTTATCTATCCCAAAATATTCAAGTAGTTTACCCTGTTTTGCCATTAGATTGAAATAATCTATAAGCCTTGTTTTTTCACTTCTTAGTCTCTCTAACTCTGCCGTATTCACCTGTCTTTGGGCTTGTAACAACGTCACCAAATCCTGACTAGACAATCTGAACTTTTCCCAATACGCATTTGCCATACGTTTGCTAGCTTCTATCTCCACCTTCAGTGTTTCTAAAGTTTTAGAATTTGCATGCACTGAGTTAAAAAGTTTTTGGGAATTCCACTTTGCCTCTTGTGTTGCATATTCTAGTCCATACACCAAGCCCGAAACCTCACTAAGCGACCTAGCCACCCTAGCTTCCGTTTTGCCGCCGGTATATAGATTATAGCTTAGTACCAGCTCAACACTAATTTCTCTATTATTACCCATAAAATTAGGGTCTATGAGGTCATTTCTGTATTTTCTATTACCGGTCATTGTCAAATCTAGTTTTGGCAAATCCATTGCTCTGCTAATAGAGACATCCTTTTGTTTGCCTTTGATTTGTGTTTTTATAATCATCAAATCAGCGCTATTTTGTTTGATATTGTCAAATACTTCGTCGTATGAATTTAGCTTGACATCAAACTCTGTTTGATATGGGTATAAAAAATCAATTTTGCCGTTTATCAAAAACTCATAATAGTCTTTTGCGCTGGTATATGACGACTCGGTGTTTATCAGAGCAGTTTTGGCATTTGAAACGCTGGCTTGTATGGAGCTTTCATCGCCACCGGTTGCCGCACCCAAATCCCTTTTTATTTTTACTATCTCTAGTATTTTTAGCAGTTTTTCGTAGTTATTTTTGTTTGCCTCTACCGACAATTTACCGAATACAACACTAAAATAAGCATCTATAAGTTTGAGCGTTTCTTCTTCTATCGTTAGCCTTAGGCGTTCTTCTTGTTCTTTTTTGGTCAGCCTTGATTTTGCCAAAGTATCGGCGTACAAGCCTGATGCAAAGATGTTGTAGCTAACTACCATATCGCCTGATATTTGCTCATACCGCTGTCTATCATAACCGCTAGCATCTTTTTTGGATCCAGTCACATTTAGACTAACTTGAGGCAAAAAATCACCCTTAGCCTCACTTACAAGGTGTTCGGCTTGCAATACTCTCTCTTTTGCCTGCTTTACCCTGTAGTTATTTCTGATGGCAGTTTGGACAACATACTTAAGTGACGCTTTGCTCTCGTGTTTGAAGGATATATTGCTATCATTTAGCAAAACTGAGCCGTACTCTCTCAATGGCTGAGACGACGTCGATCTATTATCCTCTACAAATTTAGCCATCTCAATCGTAGGTATTGTCTGAGTGTCAGAGCTCGCATTAGAATCTGCAAAAAGCTGTGTGCAAATTACACAACAAAAAAGTATGCTATTAAAACTTCTTAAAAACAAGTTATCCCTTTATCTGACGTCTATTTTTATATAACCAAACTCAAAACCGCTTTTTTGCGGTTGTTTGTAGTCCACTTTGATTTTATCCTTAAAAGCAGGGGTGGTTTCTAAAGCGTTTTTCAAGCTCAAAACACGCCCAAGCGACACTTGCTTTGTTTGCGTGGAGCTAATTATTTTTTTTGAATCCCCAACGCTTATTACAAAAGTAGCTCCGGGTCTGCCTTTTAGAGTTTTACTCATCGCCGTAGATACACTTCTTATTATATCTTTGGTGAGAAAATACTCATTATCCTTGAAAACAACAAGCATCTCCGCTTCTCTGAATTCCGCAGCAGAAGTTTGGATATTTTTTTTACTGATAGTATTGCCATCGGCCACCTCTTCTTTGACTTCTTGTTTACTCTGTTTTACCGTTTCTGTCTGCTGGGCACTATCTTTTTTTGCATCAAACTGCATGTAATAGCCAACATTCACAAACATAATAAGAACAAAAAGAAGCAAAACCAAAATAACCGAGGAGAACAAGTCCACGTATGATATAAATGGGTTCATCTCTCCATTATTACCGCCGCCAGCCATCTATACTCCCAACCTAGTTTTTGCCGAACAAAGAAGAGAAGAAGCCTTTTTTGTCGGATGTTTCATGTACTGATATTTCAAGTTCGGAAATTTTTTCACCCACTCTATCTATTGCCCCTACAATCTGCCGCAAAGTCTCTTGGGTGTTTGCGGTTTGCAATGCAAACTCATCCATAAAGGTTTTGTATCTATCTTCTTGAATTTTTGCGTCACCGGCTTGAACGTCATTATGAATATTGGTATATTCTGATATTTTTTCCTCTAACTTCACAATTTCGGAAGCTATTTGCGAGACACCGTCGGCCAATTTTGCAAAACTCTCTTTTTGGGCATTTAAATTATCTTTGGATATTGAAATTACCGTATCGTCATTATTGAGGCTTGTCGTAATATATTCGTCTGCTTTTTTGACGGAAGGTAATACGGTATCGTTAAAATAAATTTGCTTTGCCATGCCTTCACTTTGTATTTTTACCATGCCGTCAATAGATAATTTTAGATTTGTAAGTTGTTTGTTTATTTCAGATACCGAAGCAATCGTATCCGCAAACTGCTTACCGAGATCTTGTTTGGCACTATTTTGCAAGGTTAGTAGTGAAGATAGGCTTTCTTGTTCTTTTGAAATAAGCGACAAAGTACTATCCATAACCTCTCGTATTTGTGTTTGCGCTAGTATATATTTTCCGTTAAAAGAGTCTTGCGTAGTAGCAAAATTATTAAACGCCGTAGTCTGGTTTTTGATACTTTCATTTATGGTTGTCACTGAAGTGTTAAGTATGGCACTACTATTGCGCAATGCTTCATAACCCTTTTCGTGTGTGTTTATCATGGTCATAAGTGCCTGATTACCAATATTGATTCTTTGCTCTATAGCCCTAGACGAAGAAGAAATATCATCAAGCGCAATAGTTATTTGTCTATTTTTTTCTTCACTTGCCGCAACAAACGTAGATACAACTCTTGTCTCATTGGAAATAGCCGAATTCAAGGCATTTAAAACCTCGATTGTTTCCATATGTTTTCTATCCTGCTCTCTTATAGCCCTTTCTCCCATGCTACCCAAAGAAGCTACAGACTCATTTTGAGCCAAGATACTCTTTTCTATTGAAGCCATGTTAGCGCCCATATCTTGGATAGCAGCATCACTGCGCTCTTTTGAACCGATAAACGCTCTTGTAAAAGCTTCAAAATTTTCATAGTGTCTCTCTTGACGTTCAAGCATTGCATGCATAGATTCACGCTGAGATTCCATGAGTTGTTTTATAGACTCAAGTGAGCCGGACATTACGGTAATTGCAGAGTTAGACTCTGACATTCTTGATATCTGCGTAGTAAAGTTTTCCATCTGCTCTATAAACACATCCATAAAGCTTTTGCGTTGTTCAGGTAGCGCAGTGCCGCCTTGCGGCGATCCTGCACCGAGAGAGTTCGGTACGATATCGATAATTCTATCTTTTAGCCAATCCTCTATGCCGTCTATTAGCGTATCTTGATATCTGAATAGTATATATCCGTTAATATCGAGAATAACAGCCGCCACAACCCCGAACAGTGAAGCGCCGAAGCCTATTGCCATACCGGATATAGGGCCTGAGAAATCTTGCATAATTTGTTTGATATCTATATCGTCGTTAAGGCTCAAGATGATTTGCCCCATGTGGTCGATAGCCTCTACGAGTCCAACAAATGTACCCAAAAGACCTATCAACATTGCGGTGTTTATAAAAAAGTTTATGTATGTTTTTTGTTTATTAAACTTGTCTTCCAACCAATCTATGATGTTTCTTGACTCGTCTTGCGTAAAAAGCATTTTTTCTTGGCTTTTTCTGCTTCTTAATATGTGTGCGATATTTGCAGGCAATATGGAATCTATACTTCTTATATAAAATTCATAGTCGGTTCTTTTGTACGCAAGCGCCCCGAATGTACCGCCGAGCATCATAATATCAAACCCACTCGCAATCTGATAAAGCGTACCTACCGCAAGCAACCCTAGTATTGCAGTACTGAAAATAACGGTCGCCATAAAAAAAGTATTAAGCAACTCAAAGTTTGCATAAACTATATACAATATGAACAGCCACGTAACAAAATATGCTTTTAAAACTTTTATACGCTTCATTTTTTATTACGGCCCTTTACCCTAGTACATATATAAACTATTTTAAACAAAATTGCTTTAGAATGTTACAAGAATGCTTATTTATCCGCATAAACACAAGTAATCCAAAGGATTTTACAAATGCTCTTTTGCAACAAACAACACCTAAAAACAATATCCATCTTTACCATCTCCATAACTTCGATTGTCGGATGCACAACCACCCCGTCTGAATGTTACACGCCAGTCTCAAAACAAGGCTACGAGAAACAGATGTGCTACAAATACGACGACAGCCTAATCGGCAACCATAGATTTGTATATATGGGTGAAAGCGTATGGATGCAATATGCCAAACCAATACTCGTAGAAAGCAGGGATTTCAACATGACCGTAAACGGTACAGACCATATCACAGCCGACAAATACACAATCTTGCACTCCGATCACCCGTTAGCCGAATATTCAAACCTCATGGTAAACCTAGACTTTTTAACGAAATTTGACAAGGTTAATTCACTTTCATACACGGTATTACCGGCACAAAACGAACTCGAACCACAAAAACTAACAAACCAAGAACTAACATCGTTAAATAACATCTTAGCTCTCGCAAAACAAACAAAAAAGGAAACAAACGCAACAAAACCTGCCAATACACAAGAAAATAGCATCAAACCATAAACACCAAAAGTGCAACCACTAGACCTAGCGCTGCAGTGGTTAGCCCAATTGAAATGCCTTTTACCATTCTAGGTAGTCCATTGTTTTTGAGTATATTTTCGCCGACTATAACGACGCCGACTTTTTTGCCCTCCACGTTCATGATAGGTTTTGCCAATATAAAATACTCATCACTTAGCATATACTTATTAGCTATGAGCTTTTCAAAATCAAGCTCTGCTATTTTTTGCAAAAAATCACTGTCTGTTTTGGACTGGAAACTAACTTCGCTTTTGCCTATTTTTTGATGTTTGAACTGTGCGGCGCTTTGCATATTTACAAAGTCTTTATCCATAAGCACTTGAAATATTTTGTCGTTTGCGGCATAAATATCCACCAGATAATCCATAGATTTTTTGATTTCTAGCACGCTATTTTGCAATGGATAAGCCGCTATCAAAAACACGGCTCCGTCTTGATACTCTATGCCGCTTACAGGCTGACCCGTAGCAATAGCTTTTTGAAGTATTTTTGAATCATAAGCCTTACCGTCAAGTACCGGATTTTCCGAGGAAGATGCAATCTTAACTGCATTTTTGCCAAACAGCTCAAGTATAATTGGATTTTTATCAACACTAGTCGCAACATCTCCGATGCTTTTGATTTGTCCGGCTATTGCGTCTGCGTTAGCCGTGTTGTTCATGACTGCGACAAAAGCCTGATTTAATAAAAGCATATTTCCTATCAGCTCCAACTTTTGCGTGGAGTCTGTAATTTTTGTATCAAGCTCATAAAAATAACTTGCATTCGTAGCTTCATATAGATTTTTAGCGGCTCTAGTCGTCATGGAGTTGAGATAATAAAGCGTTACCACTATGCCAAAAAACGACAAAGTAGTGATAGTGGTAAACCACATTCCCTTGTTTTTCCTCAACTTCTCCATAAAAGCCTGAAACTTAAGAACCAAACCGAACATTAACTTTCCCCGTTTTATATCAAGATTTTTTGATTACTATGAAAATAGCACTTGGCTATGGCTCAGACAACGAATTTTGACCGATTCTTTTTATCGGCAAAAATATATATCCGAGTATTGTGCGCTTGC
The DNA here is from genome assembly GCA_022758985.1 of Campylobacteraceae bacterium. Classification (GTDB taxonomy): domain Bacteria; phylum Campylobacterota; class Campylobacteria; order Campylobacterales; family UBA6016; genus UBA6016. Next base: position 578 of record JAEMQC010000031.1, on the reverse strand, counting down.
CGGTAATGATATTTACACCAGCCTCCATGCCGGGCATAATCGGCAAATCTTTCCCAAGTCTATCCTTAGAAGCTTTAATCTTCACAACATAAAATATATCTCCTCTTTGGCTTGTAAAACTGTCCGGACTGATTGCAACGAGCTGTCCGTCTATTCTGCCGTATCTAGCATAATCGTATGCGGTTATCTCGATGTTGGCTTTTTGCCCAATCCATATCCTGCCCCTATCTGATGCTTTTATATTTGCTTCTATCATCAATCCTTCTTCCAAAGGCGTTACCTCGGCAACCTTTTCGCCCTGTTTGATTGCTCCGCCGATCGTATGATAGTAGAGTTTATTGACAATACCATTAACAGGTGACGTCACGACAAGTCTATTTGCCCTATCGCTACTCGCTAGGCTCTGTTGTGATATTTGGTTAAGTTTTAGCCTCACTCCTTTTAGCTCGTTTAGAAGCTTTGATTGTATGTCTGATTGTACCGAGCCAAACTCCGACATAGCTTCTTTGTATTTGCCTTGAACAACCGGAATTTGCCCTCTTACACCGTCAATTTGGGTGATGATATTTTGTTTTTTT
>JAEMQC010000046.1 GCA_022758985.1 Campylobacteraceae bacterium | reverse complement strand
TATCAAAAGCGCAGGGTCTCCGGGGCGTCTAGGCGCCTTTTGTACCTCAAACTGAGCACCGCTAATCTTTTTGACCGTATCAACAACCTCTTTTACGCTAGCTCCTCTGCCGTATCCACAGTTAAATACATCGCTTTTGCCGCCACTCTCAAGATACTCCAAAGCCGCAAGATGCGCCGACGCCAAATCCTCAATGTGTATATAATCTCTAACACAAGTGCCGTCCGGCGTCTGATAGTCGTCTCCGAATATATACATTTTTTCTCTTTTTCCACAGGCTGTCTCACTGGCAACTTTGATAAGATGTGTAGCATTTGGAAATCTCTGTCCTATGCGTCCATCCATTGATGCTCCTGCTACATTGAAATATCTGAGGATGACAAACTTAAAATCTTGATGTGCAGCCGCAGTGTCTCTTAACACCTGTTCGCTCATTAGCTTTGAATATCCATATGGATTTATAGGGACCAGGGGACTCTCTTCTGTTATCACACCCTCTTTTGGCTCACCGTATACTGCGGCGGTAGATGAAAATACAAAGCTTTTAACGCCCGATTTTACAGCGCACCTGACAAGGTTTGTCGTATTTACGGTATTGTTCATATAGTATTTGAGCGGATTTTCGACAGATTCAGGGACTACGATAGAGGCTGCAAAATGTATTATCGCATCGAACTTTTCATCGTCTAAAAATTTTTCTACAAATGCAAAATCACAGAGATCGGCCTTGACTAGTTTGCCATAAAGGATGGAGCTTTCAAATCCCGTTGATAGGTTGTCAAGAACGGTTATATCGCTTCCGCCTTGTTCGCCTAGCTGTTTAATCACGTGGCTACCAATATATCCGGCTCCTCCCGTTACCAATATCTTCATTTTTCATCTCCTTCGATTATTTGTTTATAGCCGGCTATCGACTTCTCTTTTGAAAAAAACTCGGCGCGCTCTTTTGCTTTTAGCATATACTGATTACGCATACCGTCATCTTCTATCATCCTGCCCATAGCAAGCGATAAGAATTTTGGAGTGTCAAGACTTGCCAGCAGCCCATATTCAGCCCTCTCGATACCGCTCGTTAACATATTTGCCTCTCCGCCTAGTATCTCTCTAGGGCCGCTCTTGCAATCGGTGGAGATAACCGGGATACCGCACGCAAGAGCCTCTATAAGCACGGTCGGCAACCCCTCGAGGCGAGAGCTCATAACAAAGCAATCGGCGGCGGCAAAATAAGAGTACGGATTTTCGCAAAACCCAAAAAAAGTTATCCGCTCGTGCAGCCCCATCTCTACCGCCAAAAACTTCAATTCACTCTCAAGCTCACCACTTCCAAGCACCCACAGCTTACAAAAGGAAGGTAGTGTTTTGAACGCCTCAAACAAGAAGGGGTAGTTTTTGGACTCAACAAGTCGTCCTGCTGTTACAAATACAAAACCGTCGCCCGTAACTCTATTTGCTTTTTGAAGCGCCATCAGTTTGATTTTTTGTATATCTATCGGATTATATATCACCGATACGGCGCCGCTTTTGACGCCAAAATTATCGACTAAATCGGCTTTTATCCCTTCGGATACCGCAACGACTGCATTTGCGCTCTTGTATGAAATCGTCAGGAGCTTTTTTAAAACCTTTTCGGCAAAGCTACTGCCGTAGTAATTTGAGAGTGTCGTATGCTCTGTGGCAATAAGGCGAAGTCTTGGATTTATGAGCTTTGAGAGGGCGGCTATGATATTTGGTCTCGATAAAAACGATATTACGACATCTATCCGCTCTTTTTTGCAGTAGCTGGCAAAAACTTTTGCAAGACGAAACAGAGAGAGCAGCTTTGCAAACGCCGAGCTATCAATATCATGAACTCCAAGAGTCGTGACCTTGACGCCAAGATTGTCGTATTTTTGAACCGGACTTACGGTTACTATCTCCACCTCGTAAGCCTCTTTTAGTCCAATGGCAAGCTCCAGCGCTACCCTCTCGGCGCCTCCGCCCCCAAGTGAATATACAAAAATAGCTACTTTTTTCATAGCTTAAAGAGCAAGATGCTTCAAAAGTTTTGTCGATACTTCACTCAGCTCTTTTGGCGTAAGCGTCGTTAGCAATTTGCCCTTATCTATCCTTGACAAATCAAGCGTGCATATCTCGTTAATACATACTTCACACGCCGACTCAAGACTCTCCCTTTTTTCCAAAAACACCCTAACTTCACCGCCACAAATATTTGTCGTTATAGGCAATACGCTCACACCTTTGAACAAAACGGCGTCAATATTTCTATTGGCAATGTCATTTTGAATAATAAGAGCGGGGCGCACCTTGCCAAATTCGCTATTGTATTTTTTGCCAAAATTAACAAGATACACTTCGCCTCTTTTTATCACGCTTATATCTCCGCAATTACATCTTCATTTTCATCAAATTTAACGCCGAGAGCCTTTGCGTTTTTGTACAGATAAAGCTCATCTTCTATCTTTTCTTTTAGCTTCTCATACAAGGCTATCGGCAAAAGGACACTTTTTGGAATATGGTTTCTAGCATCCTCTATCAAGGTAATATCCTCAGGGGAGCTTATGAGTCTAGGTTTTTTGACTATGTCGCTTGTTGATATCGTTATCATTCAAATCCTTTTTACAAAAAGATACTAATAAAATATTAGTATGTTATTTCTGTATTTTTCTTTACACTACTATCGGATATTTTCTTAGCAGGTATACCGCCGACCGTCGTATATGGTTCTATGATATCGTGAACCACTACCGCATTTGCCGCTATCGTCACCCCTTCGGCTATCCGTACGCCGCCTATTATTTTTGCCCCGGGTCCTATGTAGCAATTGTCCCCGATGATTGGAGCGCTGGGATTTTTGAGGTCTTCGCCTATTAGTACGCCCGCCCCCGCTATCGTACAGTTTTTGCCGATACGGGCTTTGCCGTTTATCACTATATCACCGTAGTGTCCAAGCTCCAACCCTTTGCCGCATGAGTTTGGCGAGATACTAAACCCCAGCCTCACCGACTCTTTTTGAAATTTGTATCTAACCCATAGCGTGTACGGTTTTGAAAGAAGCCCATGCTTGCAGTTGAGACGATATTCGAGTAGGCGGAGGAGTTTTTGGTAGTTCCAAATTGGGTGAAAAAATCTATCTCGCAAGCTATCCGTGACCCGCAGAGCCGCCTTGTCTGCCGCTAGATACGCTTTATAATCGGCCTTGCTTCGTATCACGCCAGCTCCTTTTCGGTATTTGCAACAGACGATGCAATGTCAAAATTTTGCACGATTCTATCTCTATTTGGTACGGCTTCCCTTATCGCCCACTCTAGCTTCGCACCAAGGTCATTCGCATCGCCGCTTTTAAATACCGCACGCTCGTCTCCTACTATTATCCTCATATCGCCGGCGTCGCTAACGACGGCCGGCACGCCGCAGCTCATAGCCTCCGCTACAGTAAGTCCAAAAGCCTCACCTAGACTAGGTAGGCAAAACAGATTTAGAGAGTTGTAAAAACCCCTAAGATCAGAGACAAAACCAAGCCAGATAAATCTATGCGCATATTCGCCCAAAATCTCGATACACTCCGATTTAATCGATTCGTCTCCACCGCCGGCGGCCATAAAAATAAGATTTTCGTGTTTTTTTAAAAGCTCTCTTGCCGCATGCGCCAAAAGCGGATACCCTTTCATTCTGTCTATTCTGGCGGCTATGCCTATAACAAAGCTATCTTGCGAGATGTTGTTTTGTCGCCTAAATGCCTCTCCAAGCTCTTTTGAGGGAGTAAAAAAATCAGTATCGACACCGTTGCATACCACTACAGCACGGCACATATCGTACCCGGCATCCTTGTGATATTCAAAAGCAGAACTACTGACGCATATTATCTTGTCCGCAAACCTCGAGAGCGCTTTTTGAAGCCAAAACAGAAGCCTAAAAAAGAAACCGTATGAACGATAATCCACAAATGCGGAGTGAAGCGTCCAGACAAGCTTAAAGTGCTTGTTTGCAAGTACTCTTGCCCAAAGCGAAAAAAGATTCATCTCACCGATATGCGAAAACACAGTATCGGGGGCAAACTCGTTAATAAGGCGGGCGTAGGCAAACAAAAAGCCGAAGATGTCAAACCGCCCTTTTTTGCCGAGGTTTACATAGCGCACGCCCTCTATCCGTCTTGCATCCTCTTCCATCACACCGCCGTACATCGTGGCAAGACAAACATCAAAACGGCTTTTGTCTATGCGTCTCACAAATTCGAGCACCTGTTTCTCGGCGCCGCCTATGTCGAGGCAGCGTATAGCGACAAGCACTCTTGTTTTCAAGCTTTCCAGCTCATCTTGGATAAAATAACGAAAAATAAAGTAAAGGCTTGAAGTTTGAGTCCGCTCATAAGTGTCGTAGTGCCCGTATATAATGTGGAAAAATATCTAAGAAAGTGTACCCTCTCAATCATTAATCAAACATACGAAAATCTCGAAATAATATGCATAAACGACGGCAGTACCGACAAAAGCCCGGATATTTTGGACTCTATCGCAGCCCAGGACTCCAGAATCAGGGTTATCCATCAAGAAAATAGAGGTCTTATGTCGGTCAGGGCAAGGGGAATCAGGGAGGCAAAAGGCGAATATATAGCATTCGTAGACTCCGACGACTACTGCAAACCAAATATGATGGAGACGCTCATAGAAGCCGCAGTTCAAAACAATGCCGATATAGCCGTATCCGGTTTTGAAGTCGTAGACCTAGAAGATAAAAGACTATTTTGCGTAACACCCAAAGCGAAGACACTAAGCAAAGAAGAGGCCCTAAAAGCCCTGATTTTCGAAGACTATAGGGAAAGCGGCCTATACCCCGTGTGGAACAAGCTATATAAAAAAGAGTTGTTCGAACACTATGTCCCATCAAAAACCGTCATCAATCTAGGGGAAGACCAGTATATGAACCTGATGATGATAGATAGCGCCGACAAAGTAACGTTCGTTCCGGATATATGCTACGCATACGTACAGCACGGCGCCTCCATTATGAAGACGCCGAAACTATCGCATATCGACGACTTTTTCGGACTATGGGAAGAAAAAGAGCGATTTATTGAGAAACTTGGACTACTAAATACGAATAAAAAAGAGGTCTTTGAGGCATACTTCACATCCGTACTCGATTTTTACGGACTATGCTACAAAATGGGCAAAAGCGAGCTAATACCAAAATTTAACGAAAAGCTAAGTTGCGACCCGTTTTTCAAGCCAAAAAACCTCCCCCTTAGCGCAAACTTCATCGCCAGATATGCCAAGTTTTTAGCTAGAAGATATCTTTAGTGCGGTGCGCAACAAAAGCGCAAATACGAAAGCTTCCGTGAATAAATAAACAAATGCTGCGCCAACAGAGTCAAAAGCCACAACAAGCAAAACCGACAAAACCACAGAGACCGCAGCCGTGATCGTATAAAGCCTTCTTAAAATTGACGCTTTACCTAAAGCCACTATGTAGTGGTTCGATAAAAGCATACTACCGGCGACGAATACAGGTCCAAACGCCATTATCCGAAGCAATTCGCCGCTTTTTTCAAAATGGCTTCCAAGGGCCAAAACGCTAATAAAGTCGGCTAAAAGAAACACAAAAAGCGACATTGCAAACATCGCAGAGACGCTAATGAGACCCGCCTTTTTCAAAAATAAAAAGGCTTCTTTCTTATCTTTTGAGGCTATACGGCTCGCATGTGGGAAAAGTGCCGAAGAGATAGGGGTAAAAAGGGCCTGTATCGCCAAAATAATCTTCTGTGCGCCGACAAATTGCCCAGCTTCACTCCTATCAGACAAAAACCCGACGGCAAGAGCAGGGAGATTGACATAAAAAGCGACCCATATATTTGCGCTAAAAAGAGGCCAGGCGCCTTTGAGCGCTTCAGACACAAAAGCCCTATTTGGCAATACAAAACCAATATTAAATCTTTTGCAAACGTCTATATTTGCAAGCACGGAAAATAACATCCACGACAGACCAGCACACAAAGGCACAAACAAAAGCTCGGACGGTGAAGAGACAAAAACAACCGTAGCTACGGCAGCAACAACTTGCGCCAAGATGCTAAAAACCAAAAACCAAAAACTTTTCTCCATTCCCTGATAGAGCCACCCCGGCATCAGAGCCTGCCCTGTAAGCGCAAACCATAAAAATAGATAGAGATAAACCGAAGAGCCGGCAATTTTGGAAGCCGCCAACATAAACAAAAGAGAGATAAAAAGAAGCGATATCTTAATGCCTTGTATCGACACCCAGAGTCTGGATATACGCTGTGGGTCGTGTCTATGAAGCGCACTTTCCCTGACCCCCCATAAATAAAACCCGAAATCGACGAATATAGCAAGATAAGCCACAACCGCCCAACCCACGGCGAGTTCCCCAAACACCTCCGCTCCGAGCGTCCTGGTAAGGTAGGGCAGAAGCAAAAATGGAACTATATAGCTTGAAATCTGCAGTGCCATTAGCCATGTTGCGTTACCGGCTATGGACGATTTTGTAACCTTTGAAAGCACTTTTTAGTTTAGCGTCTTTTTAAGAGCAGCCGCTACTTCGTCTTGCTCCGATTCACTCAGGAATGCGCTAAACGGCAGACTCATAATTTCGTTTGAAACTTTTTCACACACAGGAAAGTCGCCGTTTTTGTATCCCAGTGACGCAAAACACTCCTGCAGATGAAGCGGTTTTGGATAGTGTACGGCCGTCGGCACGCCTAATTCGCCGAGCTTTTTCATCACCTCGTCTCTATTTTTTACGCACACTGAAAACTGCCCATAAACATTTGTTCTGTCGCTCTTCGTAAACGGCGTTATAAGATCTATATCTTTTAGAAGCTCTATATATCTGGCGCCAAGCTCCAATCTTTTTTTAACCTCCGCGTCAAAATACGGAAGCTTTACCCTAAGAACCGCCGCTTGAACCGCATCGAGCCTGCCGTTAATACCGACGTATTTATGCACGTATCTCTCTGTTTGTCCATGTATTCTGATGGAGGCTATTTTTTTTGCCAGTTCGTCGTCGTTTGTGAAAACAGCGCCGCCGTCACCGTAACAACCTAACGGTTTTGAAGGGAAAAAGCTCGTGCAACCTATTTTAGATAGATTGCAAGACTTTTTGCCTTTATACTCGGCGCCGAAGCTTTGCGCCGCATCTTCTATAACCGTGATATTATGTTTTGCGGCGATAGCGTTTATCTCATCCATGTCTGCGCACTGTCCGTAAAGACTAACAGGCATTATCGCCTTCGTTTTAGGCGTTATAGCAGCCTCTATTTTTGACGGGTCTATGTTGTACGTCTGCTCGTCTATATCCACGAACACAGGCTTTGCGCCAAGCAGAGCTATAACTTCGGCCGTCGCTATAAACGTAAACGGCGTCGTGATTACTTCGTCACCGGCTTTTATATCTAGAGCCATCAAGGCTAGCAAGAGCGCATCGGTGCCGCTAGCGCAAGATATGGCATGCTTTGAGCCGGTATAGGCGGCAAGTTCTGCTTCAAGGGCATCTACCTCTTTGCCCATAATGAACTGCCCGGAATTAAATACTCCGATCACTCTCTCATCTATCTCTTTTTTGTATGCCGCATACTGGGCTTTGAGGTTTATAAATTCCATAAGTTACTCTTTATTGTTATGTTTTTTACTAAAGATAAATATTTTGGTAAGATAAAAATATGCAAGCTGATAAAGCGCTATAAACAAAAGCGCCAATCCCAATAAAACGATTCCCTTATTGTAAAACAGTAACGGTAAAACTTGAAAAGGCAGAAACGACAACACCGTAACAAGCGCCGCTTTTGGATTCGAGATTTTAAGGCTTCTCATGAGCACATGATGCAGATGCATCTTGTCTGCACCCATTGCCTTTTTGCCGTCCGCCATGCGGCGACGGATGATTGAGAACACGACCTCCCAAATCGGATAAATAAGGACGGCTAGAAAAAACCAGGCGCTCACTTTGCCTTGTCTTGCAACAAGCATCACCGCAATAATAGCAAGCATAAAACCAAGAAAATACGCCCCGCCATCACCTAAAAATATCTTGCCTTTTGGAAAATTGAATACCAAAAAACCAAGTATAGCCGCCGCCAAAGATAAGCAAACAAACAACACTTCAGTATCTTTTAGCATATAAGAAAGCGTGGCAAACGATAAAAATGCAAACAACGACACCCCGCCGGCAAGACCGTTGAGCCCATCTATGATATTTATTGAGTTCGTAACGCCGACTACAGCAAATACGGTAAATACAACAGCAACCATATATGGAAATTCAAATCCCATACCTATGGTTTTCAAATAGTAGCCACCGACTAAAACAAATATAAGGGCGCCAATAGACTGAATAATAAGCCTTCGTCTCTGACTAAGCCTTCCTGTCAAATCCTCCAGTATTCCGCTGACAAAAGCAATCAACCCTGCAATTGCGGCCACCACTCCAAGTCCAGACAAAATGGAAAATATAGAGGCTATAAAAATAGCTACTCCGCCGACTCTCGGTGTGGGCTCGTCGTGAAATCTTTGGGGCTTATCAGATTCGTGGGAGTCTATGAATATACTTTTTTTGTGTGAATAGTGGATTAAAAAGTAGGTACAGCAGATTGATATAAGCAAAACAAACAATAAATACATCAGCAATCTTTTCTACTAAAATCATCTTCTATTCGAACTATATCATCCTCGCCGACATACTCACCGACTTGTACCTCTATCATCACAAGGTCTATAAGCCCCGGATTT
>JAEMQC010000142.1 GCA_022758985.1 Campylobacteraceae bacterium | reverse complement strand
CGCATCACACTCATGCGTCGCTATAAAACGGGTACCCATCTGCACACCAGCAGCGCCCATATCCATAAATTTTTTGATATCGGCGGCGTCCCAGATCCCTCCAGCAGCTACAACGGGGATATTCCCCCATTTTTTGGCCTCTTCGATAACTTCCGGGATAAGGTTTTCAAGCTGATACTCGTCTTTGAAACAATCTTCAAACTGCACGCCTTGATGTCCGCCGGAGAGTGGCCCCTCTACGATAACGGCATCGGGTATTCTTTTGTATCTGCCTTCCCATCTTTTATTTAGTATTTTTAGAGCTTTTGCGCTTGAGACTATCGGCACAAGAGCGACATCCGGAAAATCTTCCGTAAATTCAGGCATATTCGTAGGAAGTCCCGCACCGGTAATAATAATGTCGGCGCCGGCTTCACACGACTCCCTAACTACTCTACCGTAATCGTTTATCGCATATAGGATATTTACGCCAAGTGGCGCAGTGCCGCAAAGCTTTCTAGCGTTCTCGAATATCTTAAAAAGCGCCTCTTTTGAGTAAAAATTCTCCGTTCCAAAGGGTCTTCCGTAGCTTAGATTTTTAGCAAACTCTTTATTATTGTAATATCCGGTACCTACCGCACTGATTACGCCGAGTCCGCCCTCTTTGCTAACATTTCCGGCAAGCTGATCCCAGCTGATTCCTACACCCATACCGCCTTGTATTATCGGTACTTTAATCTCGTGTTTACCTATTTTCAAAGATGGCAAGCTCATTTATTTACCTTAATTTTTGCAAACTTTCTTTTCCCGACCTGCGCTATATATTCACCTTGGGTAAGTATGGCTTTTACGTCGCCCATTTTTTCACCGTTTATCTTTACGCTTCCAGCCTCTATAGCGCGTCTCGCCTCCGAATTCGAAGCGGCAAGTCCGGCCTCTCTCATAGCGTCAAGTATGCCCATACCTTCATTAAAAGTAAACTCCGGCATATCGGACGGAAGTTCGTTTTTGGAGAATACATTGTCAAACTCCTCCTTGGCTTTAGCGGCAGCATCTGCACCATGGTATCTTGCGGTAATCTCTAGCGCAAGCTCCTCTTTTACTTTTTTCGGATGTCTACTACCCTCTTTTACGCCCTCCTCAAGAGCCTTTATCTCGGCTAGGCTTTTGGAGCTTAGAAGATAGTAGTACTTCCACATAAGCTCGTCCGAAATACTTAATATCTTCGCATAAATAACTTTTGGCTCTTCATTGATGCCTACGTAGTTGCCCAGAGACTTACTCATCTTTTGAACGCCGTCTAGACCCTCGAGGATTGGCATCATAAGCACCGCTTGTTCTTTGCAGCAGCCATAGCTTGCCTGGAGGTGTCTACCCATAAGAAGGTTGAACTTTTGGTCGGAGCCGCCTATCTCAATATCGCTTTTTAGGTGTACGCTATCATAGCCTTGAAACAACGGATACAAAAACTCATATATAGAAATCGGGGATCCGCTTTTAAACCTCTTTTCAAAATCGTCGCGCTCTAACATTCTGGCAACCGTCTGCTTGCTCGCAAGCTCTATCATTTCGTACGGAGTCAGAGCGCCGAGCCACTCTGCGTTAAATACCACTTTCGTTTTTGAAGGGTCGAGCACCTTGAACACCTGCTCTTTATAGCTCTCGGCGTTTGCTAGCACATCTTCCCTTGTTAGCTTCTTTCTCGTTTCGCTCTTTCCGGTAGGATCGCCTATCATAGCCGTAAAGTCGCCGATCAAAAACTGTATATCGGCGCCGTATTTCTGGAAAGTCGCAAGTTTGTTAAGCAGCACCGTGTGCCCCAGATGCAAATCCGGAGCGGTCGGATCAAAACCTGCCTTTACGGTATATCTCTCACCTGTTTCTAAAAATTTTTTTACCAGGGCTGCTATTTTTTGTTCGTCTATTATCTCGTAAGAGCCTCTTTTTATCTCTAAGAGCGCTTCGTCAAAATTCATTGATTTTCCTTGTAGGCATCGTCAGCAAAAGCAAATTCTATAAGCTTAAAATTACGGGCGATTTTATCTTTTATGCTCTTAAAATCGTGCTTGATTTCTATCTCTGCGGTACAGTATTCCGTAAAGGCTTTAGCCCGTCCAATCTCGAGACTTACTATGTTTATTCCGTGTTTGGACAAGAAGCCGACAAAGTGCGCCAAAGCGCCTTTTTGGTTTTCAAGCGCCACGACAACCTTAAACGTCCTTATCTCCGCTTTGCTCCACTCCACGAATACCATCGGCTCGTGTTTGGCTATCATCTCGTCGGCATGGGAGCAGAGCTTGTGATGGATAGTCGCTTTTCCTTTATGAAAGAACGCCACTATGTCGTCCCATTTTTTCGGGTGACAGCAGACGTCAAACGCAAGTTCGGTCACCGGTTTGTTCGAGTAAAAATCGAAGTGGTCGAAGTGGTATTTTTTGAGTTTTATGCCCATAATTCTTGTAAACAAAGAGCGTGATTTGAGACTAGACTCCTCTTTTATTTTTTTGACGAACTCTTGGTAGTAAGCCTTGTCTCTTGGGATTTTGTAGATGATTTGGGAGTATTTCTTGTCATCCAGCCAACTTCTAAGCTCGTAGTAGTCAAATCCAAAGGTGTGCGCCAAAATATTTTTGGCTACGCGCCTATCAAGGTCTTTTAGCTTTGCGGCGCAAAGATTTTTGATAGAGTGCTTTGCTCTAGAAGTTTTGACGCTATCAATCCAGGTACATCTAGGCTGAGGTTTGTCGGATGTGACTATAGCGCATATATCGCCGCTGTTTAGCGTATGCAAAAGCGGCACTTTGACGTTATTGACGTACGCCTCTTTGGCCTTGTGGCCTACCTCGGTATGCACGGCATACGCAAAATCGAGCGCCGTAGCGCCTACCGGCAGGCTAAACAGCTCGCCTTTTGGAGAGTAAACTAGTATATCCTCGCTTATGAGGTCGTTTTTTGCAAACTCATAAAACTCGACCGGCGTCTCGCCGTGAAATTCAAAGTTTTTTAGCCATTTAGTGGCGCTTGAAGCGTGCGTAGTAACGCCTGATTTATAGTTTGCGTGCGCCGCTATCCCAAACTCCGCTATCTCATCCATCTCGTATGTACGTATCTGGGCTTCAAATATAGTGTTGTCAAAAAATAGTGTCGTGTGTATAGTCTGATAGCCGTTTTCCTTCGGTATTGCGACATAATCCTTAAAACGTCCGACAAGTGGCTTGAAGTTTCTATGCAAAAGCCCTAGCACCTTATAGCAGTCGTTTACCTCTTTGACGATTATCCTAAGCGCCAAAAGATCCAGTACTTCATCGAGACTAACGCCTTTTCTTTGCATCTTTTGGTATATCGAGAAGTAGTGCTTTACCCTGGATTTTATCTCAAAGTCGCCCTCTTCAAAGCCGTTTTGAATAAGAAGCTCTTTTATCTTATCCGCTATCACTACAAGCCTAGCCTCTATTGCGGCATCGTTGCGCAGCATATATTCGTCTATTTTTTTGTAGTCTTCGGGGAAAAGTACTTTAAAAGATAGGTCTTCGATATAGTTTTTTAGTTTGCTAATCCCGAGCTTGTAAGCGATAGGCGCATAAACAACAAGGCTCTCCTCGGCAATACGTCTTTGTTTTTTAGGCTCTAAGGCATCTAGCGTAAGAAGGTTGTGCAGTCTATCGGAGAGCTTGATTACGAGAACTCTAGGGTCGTCTATAGCCGACGTCAGCATCTTTCTAAAAGAGAGAGCCGCTTTTAGAAGCTTTTCATCCATAAACGAAGGGGGGAGTTCGTGCTCTCTTATTTCGTCTATTTTCGTAAGACCGTCCACAAGCTCCGCTACATCTGCTCCAAACTTCTCGGCGACTTCGCTTTTCTCAAAGCCTGTATCTTCAACAACGTCATGCAAAAGCGCCGCTTTTATCATCTCTACGGTACCGCCAAAATGCGCCACTATCGAAGCTACCAGTATCGGGTGTACGGCATACTCTTCGCCGCTCTTTCTTTTTTGCCCTTCATGGGCGGCTACGCAAAAATCTATCGTCGGTTTAAGCTCGTCTTTTAGAAGCGGGGCTTTTTGTAGAAGAAAATCGGATGCGGCCTCTATTGTTTTGACCGCTCCTATAGAGGAAACTAACTCTTGCAAGAAAAAGCTTTTAAGCTTTTTTGATTTTTATTAGGCCTTCGCTTATTTCCATAAGCGCTATATCAACCGGTTTTATTTTTTTAATATCAAGGTCAAGCAAAGGTTTTGCGCCCTTAAATAGCTCGTCCACTCTTTTATTTACGGCAACGCTAAGTAGATACCTATCACCGCCGGCATATTCCAAAGCTTTTGCGTTTATCTCTTCCATTCTCATATCATATCCTTTTTACTACTGAGCACTCTTTCATGCTACCGTTTATTATTCTTTGCAGAACACCCTCGCAAAACATATCGCATACTACTATCGGCAAATTGTTGTCTTTCGCCAAAGCGATAGAGGTATCGTCCATAACTTTTATATTATCTTGCAGCGCCTCTTCGTAGCTGAGCTCGTACAGCTTTTTGGCGTCCGTAAATTTGTTCGGATCCTTATCGTATACACCGTCCACTTTCGTAGCCTTAATTATCATATCGGCGCCTATCTCAACGGCTCTTAGCGTAGCCGCTGTATCCGTCGTAAAGAAAGGATTTCCGGTACCCGCCGAGAATATTACTACTCTGCCTTTTTCAAGATGTCTGACGGCGCGGCGTACAATGAAGGGTTCGCAAATTTGCTCCATCTTGATGGCGCTTTGAAGCCTAACCCTCACACCAAGACTCTCTAGCGCACCTTGTATCGCTATACCGTTTATAACAGTCGCTAGCATACCCATATGGTCGGCTGCATTTCTCTTGATTAGGCCGTCCTTACTTGCAGTTACGCCTCTTACGATGTTGCCGCCGCCTACTACGATACCTACTTCTATGTCGCTCTCAACGAGCTTTTTTATCTCGTTTGCTACGTATTTTAATACATCGGTATCGATTCCATAGCCGCTTTGGCTAGCCAAAGCTTCGCCGGAAAATTTCACCAAAACTCTCTTTCTGCTCTTGCCCTCAATTGTGGAGTCTTGCACCCAAATCTCCTAAATTTTTACTGAAATCATACAAAAAAAGGGCTTATTTTGTGATTTTGCCTCAAAGGCTAATATTCTATTTTGCTTCCATCTTCCAAGACAACAGCATTGTGTAAAATATCTATTCCCTTAATCTCGCTAATTATCTCGGATTCGTAAAAAGGCTTAAGATGATTGATAAATATATTGAAATCTATTTTGTCAAGCTTTCCAAGCTCCTCTTCCAATAATGCGGGGGTTAGGTGCATGCTATCCAGGGCTAGCTTTTTAAACTTTGACGGGAACGAACACTCTATGACCAAGTTTTTTAGGTTTTTCGTATTTTTTATTTCTTCCAAAAGAGATTCGCAAACGCCTGTATCAGAAGTTATCATGGTTGCCTGGGCATTTTTTGTTATTTTATATCCACAACTTGCTACCGTATGGCATGTTGCGAACGGCTCAATCTGAATACCGCCAATATCAAACTTATCTGCATAATTTATCTCATAAAACATTATCGATTTATCACTCTTATCGAGCAAATCAAGCTCTGAAAAATCCGGCCATATTTTCCAGTTTAGGATATGCTCTTTGAGACTTGCGATAGTGTCTTTTAGTCCGTAAATATTAAGGGGCTTTGTCTTTATGGCATAAAAAGCGTCTATCAAAAAAGCTATATCTATCACATGGTCGAGATGGCAGTGGGTCAAAAAAATGTGCTCTATAGCTGCGGCGTTTTCTTTTAGGGGGGCAATGATATTTCCCGCATCTATTACTATATTTTGGGCTATGCGAAAGCATGTCGTATTTTTGCCGCACCCTTTGCCGCCGTATGCACCCAGTACCTCAATGTACTCCATCTTTGCTCACTTTTATTTGGTTGTAAAGGTAAACACCCCATCGAAATCGACAGGCGGATTTTCTATATAGTGCTCACATCTCTCTATATAAACGTTATACAGATAGACGCCCCTCTTGTTATAAAGCTCTTTAAATATAGACAAAGCCTCGGTAAACAAAGAAGCCCTGTATGCAGACAAAGCCTCTTGATATCTCGTATTTTCTATCTTAAATTCTTCGCTAGGCGCCTTATCGTCCAACACCTCATAGATAGATACCGGCTCGTTTTTACCTTTTACCCTTACAAGGTCCAGCTCTCTAATGGTGTAGTCATTTTTTAACCCAGCCTTCGTAAATTCACTAATTACGATATGCGCATGATAAGGCTTGCAAAGACCTTCGAGCCTAGAGGCTAGATTTACGGGGTCACCGATGATGGTATAGTCGGCACGTCCATACGAACCCATCTCTCCAACCGTAACGTCACCGGTGTTGATGCCTATGCCTATGTCAATGGTAGGCTTGCCAGCCGCTTTTAGTTTTTCATTCAGCTCTCTAAGAGATTTTATCTGCTTAACGGCGGCGGTTACGGCCGCATCTTCGTGGTTTGGCACCTCGTTTGGCGCATTCCAGTAAGCCATAATGGCGTCGCCTATAAACTTATCGACAGTCCCCTTGCTTTCAACGATAATGTCAACCATAGGGGTCATATATTCATTTAGTAAGCCGATAAGCGCCTTCGGGCTTCCCATAGCCTCGGACAAAGTCGTAAATCCACGGATGTCGCTAAAAAATATAGTTACAAATTTCTCTTTAATCTCAAAGCTATTCATATCGGAGTGTTTTAATAGATCCTCCACGACGGCGGGAGAGACTTTTTTGGCAAATTTTGCCTTGATAAACTCTTTTTGGCGACTCTCTAAAAAGTAGTTCATTAAAGACAGGGACATAAAAGAGAGAAGCATTGCCGCAAAAGGAAATAAAATATTTAAAACTATGCCCTCGTGGAATAGCATATAATATTCAAATCCGACAAACGAAAATAAAATCGCTACAAACAATGCACTACCTAATGCCGCACTGGCATAAGCGGTCAAAGTAACGGTAATAGCGACTCCGGCCAGTATAAGAGCCAAATTTGCCCCTTCAGCCCAAGACGGTCTATATAAAAAATCGCCTTTTATGATATTGTCTATTGCATTGGCGTGCGCCTCAACCCCTGGATATACAGAATCAAAAGGGGTAGCCCTAAGATCGAGAAGTCCTGCGGCCGAAGTACCGATTAATATAAATTTCCCCTCTATATCTTTTTTGTCAACCTTACCAGCATATACGTCATACGCCGATATGTACTTGAATGTTTTTGCTGGACCACGGTAATTGATAAGTAATCTACCAAATCTATCCGTAGGTATTTGCATTTCACCCATAACGACGCCCTGAACGCCGTTTTCATCATAGTAAACGTCTATTTTTTTGTATCCGCCGGCTGCCCTTATCATCTCAAGCGACAGAGACGGAAAAGGTCTGTTTTCATACTTTAAAACCATAGGAATTGAACGGACTATGCCGTCAGAATCAGGTATGGTATTAAAAAACCCGCTTGAATATCCGGCTTCTTGTATTATCTTGGTATTCATAACCGCCCTGTGCGCACTAGCCAAAAACTCAACTTCCGGTTTGTTTTTCTCAGCGACTATTGCAGCTACATTCGGGGCTCCGGTAGGCTTTATACCGTCATTTTCAAGGGCGAATATATACCCGAGTATCGTTGGAGAATTGGCAACGGCATTTGCCGCAACCTTGTCATAATCTGGAGCGTTTGAGGCGTCATACCCTATCTCCTTTAGCACCTTTGCCGGAGATGAGTTGTCCGGCTCCGCAAAAACAATATCCAGGCCTATAACCCCTGCCCCATTGGTCGCTAGATTGTCTAGGACTTTGGCAAACTTATTGCGGCTCCACGGCCACTGCCCAAGCTCTTTTAGACTTTTTTCATCTATATCCACAATCACAACATCTTTTGAGGCCGGAGTTGGACCTCTAAAGACAAACATAAGATCTCTTAGCTTGTCATCAAAAACCTGTACGCTTTTTGGCAGATAAAAATATCCTGCAGAACTGATCAGAAATATAAAAAATCCGACCAGTCCGTAGTTTTTTAGCTTTTTTAGCACTTTTTACCTTCTAGCCTTAAAGACGCCGTTTCCTTGTAAGGTGGTAGCGCCATTACTAAACTGCCCAGCCCATGCACCTCCAACACTTTCGGCATTTGGTCCATAGAACTTGCCCTGAAATTGCAACGCCGTTACACTCCCACCGTTAACACTGCCGCCAAAACTATTGCCAGCTATTTGACTGGTTGTGCTGGTAGTTAGAGCGTCACTATCAAAACCCCCTGCCCCTATTGTATTAAACTTCATTCGAGTAATCTGGACTGGATTTGTAGCGCCAAATTTAACAGTTAGATTAAAGGTATTATCTGAATCCATTTTAATTGGGGCTACGATTCCAGATGATGTAACCAAATTGCCCAACACATTTCCAGCATACGAATACTCCGTATTTGCAGGTATGTTTGCTATAGTAGTAGCAGCTGTCTCATATCCAGCCACCCAATATCCTTGAGCAATAGCTCTGCAGCTTGTGCCACCCCCTGGACATCCAGAGCTTGCATCGGTCTCTCTAGCAATCCAATATCCCCAAGAGGAGTAGTCGTCTTGATAGCTGTAAAGCGTGGCTCCGTTAGAGTTTACTACTTTATCCGGCAAGGTCGCTATCGCCATATCATAGACCTTGCCGTTTATTGTTTTTGACTCCACTATTGCCGCCTGCAAATCTTCGCCAAGATACGAGGCTGTCGAGATTGTTGGGTTGGTTAAAACGGTAGTTAGTGGGCTCATCCCAATTTTTGTCACACCAGTTATAGCATCAAAGAGTGCATCCCTGCAGCCATATCTGAGATCATCATAGATAAACCGCCACTGGATACGTAGCTTTTAGTGTTAAAATCGTCTAGCTT
>JAEMQC010000049.1 GCA_022758985.1 Campylobacteraceae bacterium | reverse complement strand
AAGCCTTTGGAGATACTGTGGAGTGCTTGAGTTTATTGAACCGGTCGAAATTTTCCACTAGTTCGCCCTTTTCCTCTTCTGTAAGCTCTATAATATATCCATCAGGAAACTTATCAGGATTGTTTTTGACCGCCTTGTTGACGTCCCTTGTCTCTACACCATAAAGCTCTGCGACATCGCTATCTACTATCACAAATTCATCATGATATTTGATAAGCTTGCTCTCTATCATTGCAAATTTGATGATACTCATTTTGAATCTCCATTTGCGGCATATCTCATCCTCTCAAGCTCCGCTACTAGCTCGTCGTACTCGGCCTTTTTGCGCTCGATAAATCTCTCAGTTAGGGCTATTTTTTCCTCGATGCCGGCTTTTGTGAGCAGATAGCGGTATTTGCGCTTATCTTTTTCGTTTGAGAAGTTCTCTATCTTGATAAGCCCTTTGGCTATGAGGGCTTTGAGGATGTAGTTGACTTTGCCGATGCTAAAGCCTAGCTCTTTTGACATTGACTTTTGACTTTCGTGCTCTTCTACTTTACGAAGTATTGCTAGCGCTTCAGAGTCGGCAAAGTTTGGGTGTTCCATCAAAGCTTTTTCTCCTTTGTTTTTTCTAGATTTCAGCCTTTGCGCAAATGACGAGTTGTGGCAAGAATGAGTTGTATATTCATTCAATGATTGAAATCGTAGCGATACTTTTCTTAAGTTTTATCCACTAAGTGCGAAAAACCTCTCCCTTTAAGCCAGAAACACACCAAACAAAACAGTAAAATTAGACCCCGCTTTTTATACGCTACAGCAACTTTGGGTAAAATCTACGCCAAAAACTAAATAAGGTATTCTCTTGTCCAAAATCGCCTGTGCACACTGCCACCTAGAGTTTGAAAAAGACGAAATGATAGCCGACAAAGACGGCGCAAAAGAGCTGTTTTTTTGTTGTAAGGGATGCCAAGGAGTATATCATCTTTTAAAAGACGAGGGGCTGGATAGCTTCTATGGAAAACTAGGTGTAAACACCTTGGAACCGCCGAAACATCTACTTGAAGACTCTGCAAGATTTGATTTTGAGGGATTTCACAAACGCTACGTAACAACAAGAGAAGACGGATACAAAGAGGTATCTCTTATCATAGAGGGAATCCACTGCGCCGCTTGCGTCTGGCTAAACGAAAAAATACTTACTCGTGCGAAAGGGGTCATAGAAGCCAATATCAACTTCACTAATAACAAAGCACGCATAGTATGGGACGATAGCAAAATCAAACTCTCAAACATCATAGACCGTATCCGCTCCATAGGCTACGATGCTCTTCCTTATGATTCACGCATACAAGAGGAGAGCGCAAATCGGCTAAGACGCCAAAACT
This sequence comes from Campylobacteraceae bacterium, assembly GCA_022758985.1. Classification (GTDB taxonomy): domain Bacteria; phylum Campylobacterota; class Campylobacteria; order Campylobacterales; family UBA6016; genus UBA6016. The sequence goes on along the minus strand of JAEMQC010000049.1, from coordinate 7,793 downwards.
ACACTAAAATGATAGTCGGCGTTTTCGCTACGATGAACATCATGTGGATAGCCGTGGCGCTATACGCAGGATACTTCACGGGAATAGAAGAGGCGCACAAAGACATACTCCATCTAGCCGAATTTCTGCTAGCCTCCGTGACGCTGTTTTACTCCGGGAGCATCTTCTATAAAGGGGCATACGGTGCGGCAAAGCACGGCTTTGTTACGATGGATACGCTCGTAGCCACCGGTTCTACGCTCACTTATGCATATTCGATATACGCATCGTTAACGCACGCCTCAGAGGCCTATTTTGACTCCGTAACGATGATAATCACGTTTGTGCTTATCGGCAAATACCTAGAAACCCTCTCGAAAAAACAGGCCGTAGACACTCTGGATAAGTTGACTTCGGTCATACCGACAGAGGTTGCCGTAGTCAAAAATGAAAACGTAGAGTTTATCCCTTGCGAGAGCGTGGCGGTCGGAGACATCATAGAGATGAAGGCTGGAGACGTAGCGGCGCTTGATGGCGTAGTCATAAGCGGAGAGGCAAATTTCGACGAATCTACGCTTAGTGGAGAGGCGGAGCCGGTACTAAAAAAAGGTGGCGACAAAATAACAAGCGGTTCAAAAAACCTTGACGGCATCATCAGATATGAAGTTTCAAAAGATTTTAAACACTCCAGCTTCTCAGAGATAGTAAGACTCCTCTCGGAATCGCTGGAGAAAAAACCGAAAATAGAGAGCGTAGCGAACCTGCTCTCTAGATATTTTTCGATCACCATACTCTCCCTATCGTTACTAACATTTATCGGCTGGATATATATAGGCGGTGCGGGCTTTGAAAAATCGCTCGTTATAGCCGTATCTGTCATAATAATCGCCTGCCCTTGTGCACTAGCCCTTGCCACACCGATAGCCTCCGTCATAGGACTATATGCGGCGGCAAAAAGAGGAGCGATATTCAAATCCTCTTCTTTGCTAGAAACGATAGCCAAAGCGGACATGATTATCTTCGACAAAACCGGGACACTCACTGAGGGTAAACCGAAAGTGGTAAACGAAACAAAATATGCACACTACGATAAGTCGGCGCTTGCGGCTTTGGTGGCTGCGTCTAGGCATCCAATATCGGAAGCAGTATTGGCACATATCGCCGCAAAGCCTTCTGAGACGGCCGTCGTTAAGGAAATTAGGGGCAGCGGACTAGAAGCGCAGATAGACGGCAAAAAAATAGTCGGCGGAAATCTGGAGTTTTTGAGCAAATGCGGCGTAAAATGTTCGTTTGAAAGCGATAAGACGATTTTTGCTTATGCGCAAGATGGGGAGCTAAAAGCCGTATTCGAGCTCGAAGATAGAGTAAAAGACGGTGCGAAAGAGGTAATAGAAGAGATAAAAAAAGCCGGCATCAAAACAGTTATGCTAACAGGCGACAATAAAGAGGCGGCCGCAAAGGTTGCAAAAAAGCTAAATATAGATAGATACGAATCAAAAATGACGCCGCAAGAGAAGCTGGCATTCGTAGATAAGGCCCAAAAAGAGGGACATATTGTCATTATGGCTGGAGACGGCATCAACGACTCACTGGCCCTCGCTCGTGCCGATATAGGCATAGCGATGGCCTCGGGAGCTGATATCAATCTTCAAACATCCGATATAGTTTTGCTCAAAAATTCGCTTATGGAACTAAAAGACGCCATATTTATCGGCAAAAAAACATACAAAACGATAAAGCAAAATATCGGCATATCAATACTATATAATACCGTTACGATACCGCTCGCAATGGCCGGATTTATAATTCCGCTAGTCGCCGCCATATCGATGTCATTTAGTTCGATACTGGTCGTACTAAACTCTACAAAAATAAAAGGTTACGCAAATGGATGACAATATACTCTCTTTGATGCTTTTTGGCTCGCTGATTCTAGGTTCGCTTGGAGTTATCGGCTTTGTATGGGGGCTTAAATCTGGGCAATTCGACGATGAGAAGAAGTTTACGCACGGTCTTTTGTTTGACGACGAAGATGAGCTAAGAGACGCGGCGAAAAAGGAGAGCGAAAAAAAGGCTAATGCCGAAAACTCTGAATCAAAGCATTCAGAGCAGACTCATTAAGCCCTATCGACATCCTATCTTTCATAACTGATGTTACACACAAACACGAGCAAAGCCCGTATTTACAGCAAGGGCTACTCGCCCTTTGCAAATCTTGCCGAGTCTCATCGCCGATAGGTGATGGGTAGCTCTAGCTAGCCGCTAATGCGGCATAATAGAGGCTTTACGCACTTTTGGGCGCATAAGGTCAAATCTTATTTTGCAGCTCCCGCCGTCCATACAATCAAACTCGCTCCTAAGCCTATCAAGCATTCTTTTCGCTCCGTCCTTTTGCGTCTCCGTAAGTATTACGGCAAGCTGGTTTTTGTCGGCTTTTGATATAGCCTCGGCCAGCTTTGGAACAGAGAGCGGTTTTATGACGAATCTATGAATTCCCATATTTACCATTTCTATTAGCTTATGAGGCTCGACAAAGCCGAGCGCTATGATTATTTCGCAATTCGCCATCAGAATCAATGACCATAACATAGTCATTTGACCGATTAAAAAAGATTATATTGATAAAAAGTTAAACTTCCTTAAAATGTGTATTTTATTTAGATAAAAAAGGTGTTCTATGGGTGTAAAAGCCGTATTTTTAGATAGGGACGGGGTAATAAACGTAGAAAAAGATTATGCCCACAAGATAGAGGATTTCGAATTTTTACCGGGCGTATTCGAAGCCGTCAAAAGCTTCAATGAAAAAGGATACATCGTCGTAGTCGTAACAAACCAATCGGGAATAGGAAGAGGATACTATACGAACGAAGATTTTCAAAAACTTACCGAATATATGAAAAAAGAGTTTGAAAAAAGCGGCGGCAAAATAGCGGCCGTTTATCACTGTCCGCATGTACCCGGGGACGGCTGTGGGTGCAGAAAACCAAAACCGGGAATGCTTCTCGCCGCAAAAAACGATTTTGGCATAGAGATGGAGTCGTCATGGATGATAGGCGATAAAGAGGGTGATATAGAGGCGGCTCTCGCATCCGGAATAACAAATACCGTACTAGTTAGAAGCGGGCACAAAATAGACGAGAAGAGTACGAAGGCTACATTCGTCGTTAACGGAGTTTTTGATACAATTGGGCTCATAAAATAATAGCCCAATCGGCAGGGGACAAAATGAAATATATAGAGTTTGACTTAAACGATAAAACTATTTTGATTACCGGAGGAGCCGGTTTTGTAGGATCAAACTTGGCATTTCACATCCAAGAGAACTATCCTGGCGCACATATCGTCATCTATGATGCGTTCGTACTAGGGCACTTTAAAAATTTGCAAGGTTTTAAAGGCGAAGTTATAGCCGGCGACATTACCGACCCGGTAGCTATGAAAAGACTAAGAGCGCAAAAATTCGACTATATATTCCACCAAGCGGCGATTTCGGACACTACGGTCATGGATCAAAAAAAGATGGTAGAAGCCAACACGAACGCATTCGGCGATATACTAGACATAGCCGTCGAAATGGGTGCGGACGTAATATATGCAAGCTCGGCCGGAACATACGGCAACTCCGCAGCGCCAAACCGCATAGGGAGTGGCGAAGAGCCCGAAAACGTGTACGGCTTTAGCAAACTGATGATGGATAACCTCGCCGCAAGATATATCAAATACCATCCGAACCTAAAAATAGTGGGATTAAGATACTTCAACGTTTACGGACCTAGAGAGTTTTATAAGGGTACGACCGCTTCAATGATACTTCAACTTGGTCTAAAGCTACTAAAAGGCGACACTCCAAAGCTATTTAAATGGGGAGAGCAAAAAAGAGATTTTGTATATATCGAGGACGTAGTGCAGGCCAACATAAAAGCGCTAACGGCTAAAAAAAGCGGCGTATACAACGTAGGAAGCGGAGCAGCCAGACAGTTTAACGAACTTTTCGGCGCCCTTACAACTACCCTTGGCATTGAAAAACAAGTAGAGTATATAGACAATCCGTACAAGTTCTACCAAAACCACACGGAAGCGGATATTTCGCTTACAAGGGAATTTTTGGGATATGAGCCTAGATTTAGCCTTGAAGAGGGTATTAGGGCATATGCGGACGAGATCAAAACGATAGCCAAAAGAGAGTTTGGCGTATGATAGATATCCTTACCAAAAAGCGCCCGACGATTCTGGTTGTCGGCGATTTGATGCTGGATTCTTACATGTGGGGATCGGCGGATCGTATAAGTCCAGAGGCTCCCGTACCGGTAATAGCGGTGACAAAAGAGTCGAAAAGCCTAGGCGGAGCTGGAAACGTAGTGGCTAACCTAGTCAGTATGGGGGCCAAAGTATGCGTATCCAGCATACTCGGGTGTGACGATGGCGCTAGAATAATCAAATCAAAACTAGAAGAACTCGGCGCAAACACAGAAGCGATATTCGAAGACGAAAATAGAACGACTTCCGTAAAAACAAGAGTTATGGCCGGAGCGCACCAGATAGTAAGATTCGACAAAGAGTCCAAAGACGAGATATTCGAGGAGAGCGAAGCCAAGATATTCGATTTTGCGGTGGAAAATATCGCTAAATTCGATGCGATACTCCTCTCTGACTACAAAAAAGGGGTTCTAACCGATTCTTTGACACAAAGACTAATTACGCTTGCAAACGAAAAAGCTATACCGGTACTAGCCGATCCAAAAGGAACGGACTACTCCAAATATAGAGGCGCAACGCTTCTTACACCGAACAAAAAAGAGGCCAAAGAGGCCACGAAAATCGATATAAAAGATGACGAGAGCCTATATAGGGCAGGGATTAAGCTAAAAAACGAACTAAACCTAAAACACTCGATAATTACTTTGTCAGAAGACGGTATCGGAATATTCGACGAAAAAGGACTTACAAAGCTGCCGACGTTGGCGCGTGAGGTATTCGACGTTACCGGCGCCGGCGATACGGTACTGGCTGCGCTTGGCATAGCCCTCGCCCTTGGAAGCGACATAATAGAGGCGGCAAAGTTTGCCAATAAGGCCGCCGCAGTAGTCGTAGCAAAAGTAGGAAGCGCAACCGCTACGATACAAGAGATTATCTCATTTGAAAACAAAGAGGCAGGCGGTGATTTTGAAGACAAGATAGTAGAGCAGGCGTATCTGCTGGAGGCTGTAAAAGGCTTAAAGCAAAGCGGAAAAAAAGTCGTTTTCACAAACGGCTGTTTCGACATACTTCACGCAGGGCACGTTAAATATCTATCCGAAGCCAGAAAACTCGGGGACGCCCTCATAGTAGGACTCAATACGGACAAAAGCGTAAAAGCGATAAAAGGCAAAAACAGACCTATAAACAGTGAGCTTGACAGGGCAAAAGTCCTTGCCGCACTCGGTTGTGTAGATTTTATTACACTGTTTGACGAGGAGACTCCAAAAGAACTCATAGACGCTATAATACCGGATATTTTGGTAAAAGGCGCAGACTATAAACTGGAGAATATCGTCGGGTATGATACCGTCACAAAAAACGGCGGCAAAGTAATGACTATCGAGCTGGTAGAGGGCAGATCTACGACAAAAACAATCGAAAGAATCAAGGCCAACTCATGAGACTAGATACCGGCAAGCTTCTTATAGGCGCTCTTGGAGTCTTATTTCTGGCTCCGGTGGCATACTCCGTCATTATGGCATTCATCCCGGAAAACGACAAGAGCCTAATTACACACTCACCGCAAACAAGCAGTATGAGCGGCGCCGAGCTTTACAGCAAATGCGCTCCTTGTCACGGCGACAACGGCGACGGAACGGACGCATATCCTTCGCTAAATACCTTGACTAAAGAGCGACTGATAGAGATGTTGGTAGGCTATCAAAACGGCAGCTACGGCACTATTAACAATAAAAAAATCATGCAGGTACAGGTGCAGGGAATGAGCAGGGGCGACATGGAAAAACTAGCTGACTTCGTAACCAACCTAAAACCTAGACAAAAGAGCGCAGACGAGCAGAAGAAAAAAGAGCAGAAGAAAAAAGAGCAGCAAATAGATATAACGGGGATAAGCTCATGAAAGAGATGATAATAAAAGAGCTGGAAGGACATCTGGCGACGACTCAAAAAGTGATAGATACGCTAATGCCGCAAATCGAAGCAGCGTCTAAGATGGCCGTTGAGACGCTAAAAAGCGGCGGCAAAATACTGATATTTGGCAACGGTGGAAGTGCGGCGGACGCACAGCACATAGCGGCAGAGCTAACAGGCAGATACAAGAGTGAGCGCCCTAGCCTAGCGGGCATCGCTCTTACCACCGACACATCAGCGCTAACGGCGATAGGCAATGACTACGGGTATGATAGAGTATTTGACAGACAGCTAGAGGGTCTAGGCAGAGCGGGAGATATGGCTATCGGCATATCCACGAGCGGCAATAGCAAAAATGTCATAAGCGCCCTTGAACTAGCAAAATCCAAGGGGATGAAAACACTAGGACTTAGCGGCAGAGACGGCGGCGCTATGAACAGCGCATGCGAGCTAAATATCGTAATCCCGTCATCCGACACGCCTAGAATCCAAGAGATGCATATCACTATCGGGCATATTATTTGTCAGGCTATCGACGAAGCGTTTTAAATAACCACCTTTCTGACAGCATCCAAAACGTCGGCGACATCTATTAGTCTCATACAATCATGATGTTTTAGCGGGCAGGTGCGTTTTTTGCACGGGCGGCATGCCATATCTTTTTTGACTACGGCGTAGTGCGGATTACCCCATGCGGCGGTCTCCCTCTCATCCGTTGAGCCAAATATTGCGACAGTAGGTACGGCAAAGGCGGCGGCGATGTGCATGGGTCCGCTATCGTTTGTTATGAATAGCTTTGATGAGGCTATGAGGTCTATTAGCTCTCTCATCGTCGTTTTGCCGACAAGGTTTTGGTAGTTTGCTACGCCGCACGCCTTTAGCGTCTCTTCGACCTGTAAGCCTATATCTACTTCGTTTGGCGCCCCGACTATTGCTATATCATACTCTTTTGAAAGAGCGACGGCTACTTCCCCGAATTTCACGGCATCCCATCTCTTTGCCTCGCCATACGCTGCTCCGGGGTTGATGATACATAGATTTTTTGGAGTAGCGGTCGAACTGATATGAAGCTTCTCGGTTGCCGCATGGCAAAAAGGCTTTACAAGCTCCAAATAGCGCAAAACCTGATGGATTTTTTTGTTTTCTTTTGGAGCGTGGGTCAGAAAAAATGATCGAAACTCTCTAGCATAGCCTATTCTAGCCTTTGAACCGGTAAAAAACAAAAACAGCGCCGACAAAAGCGAATTTTGAAGCGTAATCGCCATATCGAAGCTCCCAAGCTCCTTTGCTTTTTGATAGAGCCAAACTATGCGGCTTTTTGCTTTTTTGCTCTCATCTACAACAAGCCGCTCCACTCTATCATCACCCTCAAAAAGTGACGCGGCAACAGCGGAGCCCATAAGCGTAAACCTAGCATTGGGATACGAGGCTTTGAGACTCTCTAACGCTGGGGTCGCCATCACGGCATCGCCTAGCCAGTTTGGAAGCCTCACAAATATCCTCATAGGCTCTCCAATACGGCTAGAGTCTCTTCAAGGTTTCGCTCCATGCTAAATTCAAGCGATTTTGCCTTGTTTGCCGCCTTTACCTCGGCCAAAAATTCACTATCGTCAAGAAGTCTATGAAGTACCTTTAATACATCCGTATCTCTTGAATTTTTCATCACAAACTTTTCTTCAAGAGCCTCACTCGCCCCGTTTTGTGCG
>JAEMQC010000038.1 GCA_022758985.1 Campylobacteraceae bacterium | reverse complement strand
TTTATCTTTTTTGCAAGTTCGAGCCCGTTCATAGATGGCATCATAATATCGGTTATGACGATGTCAGGCATCTCTCGCTTGAATATTTCAAACCCTTCTGCGCCGTCATTAGCAACAAACACGGATGGGATAATTTTTGAAAAATGCTTCAAAAACCATTTGCCGACCTCCGGCTCATCTTCAACGCATAAAAGCTTAATATCTTTGTATTTATCGACTTCCGAATACTCTTGTAATAATTCCAAACCTATGCCTTATTTGCCCTCCGACAATACGTCAGGTTTACCCAAAAGATAACCCTGCGCATAATCGACTCCGATTTCTTTTATTTTATCGTACACTTCTTTTGAATGAACAAATTCGGCGACACTCTGCATTCCAAGCTTCTTTGCAAAGCTAACTACGGTCTCTACTATAATTTCGGAATTTGAGTTCGTATCTATGTTTCTAATTAGACTCCCGTCTATTTTTATGATATCTACGTTCAGTTTGGCAAGATGCTCAAAATTAGAATACCCGGTTCCAAAATCATCAATGGCTATCTTAACGCCAAATTTTTTTGCGGCGGCGAGAAACTCGGATACATCGCCGTAATTTTCTATCCCCTCAGACTCCAATATCTCAAATATAACACGATCCGATATACCGTATCCGCCAAGCATTCCAAGGACAAAAGCCCTTGTATGCTCATCTAGTATATCCTCTACCGATAAGTTGACGGAAAAAGACTCTTTTTTGTTTTTGAATATCTCAAAAGCCTTTGCTATCATAGTTCTAGTGATATGCGGGTATAGCCTTGTAGCCTTAGCTACATCGAGAAACTCCATCGGCGACAGGACTTCCCCGCTTGGCTTGACTATACGAACGAGGGTTTCATATTTTTCTATCTCATTTGTCACGCAGTTTACTATCGGCTGAAAATAAGGGACAAACCAATCTCCGTCTATCGCCTCTCTGAGTGTTTTTGAAATTGTGATGTTTTTTTCATAGTTTTTGCCTATCAGCATACTCTCGTCATACACGGATATCTGCTTTTTATATTTTTTAGCAAATCCAAGAGCCATATTGGCTTTTTCAAGCAAACCGTCTTTACCTACGGCTATTCCGGCCGTTACGCTTGTTACTATATCGACGTCTCCACATCTTATGCTATCCATCGTTGCAAGATTAACGCCACTTGTTATCTCATCTACAAAATCGGATTTGCACTCTTCGCAAAAAATGCCATATTCATCGGACGAGAGCTTATACACGGTTAGATTATTGGAGCCAAATATTTTGACAAATCTACCGGCCAGCTCGACAAGAATCATATCCCCTATATTTGAGCCATAGTAGTCATTGAGTATCTTGAACGAATCTACGTTTATGACAGCCAAACTGCCGCTGTTTCCGGCAGTCAAATCAGATGAGAGCTTATATCTATTCGGAAGCCCGGTCAATGTGTCTGTATAAAGTTTTTGTTTGTTGTTTATAAACTCCGTAATATCATGTCTAATGCCCAAATATTCGATAATCTCGCCGTCAACGCCCAAAATAGGGACTATCGTCGCATCGACAAAGTAGCTACTCCCGTCCTTGCGCTTGTTCTCGACTACGCCTTTGTATATATGCTTTGACCGGATAGTCTCCCACATCTCTTTAAATACGCTTTTTGGCATATTGGGATGTCTTATTATATTTTGCGGCTTACCTATCAACTCCTCAACCGAGTAACCGCTTATGTCGCAAAAGGCTTGATTTGCATAAGTAATTATCCCTTTGGTATCGGTCTTTGAAACGATGTTGCTAGCATCGACGGCGGTTTTGTACTCCTCCAAAAGATGGTTTTTTTCGGCAAGCTCTTTTTTAATTTTCTGTTCGCTACATACCGTATCCAAAACCTCAAAAAAGCTTTTTACATTGAGAGGCTTTAGTATAAATCTATTAACTCCGGCCTCTATCGCCTCCATAAGATATTCATGATCGTTACTCGCCGTCACCAACATAACAAAAGTGGACGGCGCTATTTTTTTTATCTCTTTGGCTAGTTTTACACCGTTTAGTTTTGGCATTATGATGTCGCTGATGACTATATCGACCCTGTTGGACTCAAAAAGCTTTAGCGCATCTTCTCCGTTATCCGCAACTAGGACGTTCTCAAACTTCGCCCGCAACATACTTGCGAAGCTATCTCTGATTACCTCTTCGTCCTCAACGAATAAAACGACAAGATCTCTTTCTCTTGACAAACCGTATGCCATTGTCGCTCCTATTAAAGCGCTACTTTTTTGTTTAACAAATAATTAACTTATAGTATCAATGCGGGGCTTAATGCAGTATCAAAAAAGGGATTATAGATGTATGAGCGTAGCGCCGTAGCCGCCCATTGACATAGGAGCGTCTTTTATATATGCTACCCCTTTGTGTGTTTTTAGATATTCCCTTACGGCGGCGGCGAGTCTGCCTGTACCTATTCCATGATATACGAGTATCTCCTCAAAACCGGCAAGTAGCGCATCGGATATGAATTTATCAAGCTCCTCAAGGGCTTCTTCCACCCTATAGCCGTGCAAGTCTAATTTTACGCCGCCGCTTTGCGGTTTTTGTACGCTGACTTTAGGGGCTTGTTTTTTATCTTTTTTTATCTTATCAGTTTTTTTTGCCTCTTCAAAAAACTGCTTTTTATCCACCCTCAGTTTTCTGCCGTCAACAACGATAAACACATCTTTGCCGATTGATTCTATATTCCCCTTCATGCCGCGATACAACACCGAGTCGCCAACGGTAAAACTCTCTTTTTGTTTCTCTTTTCTCTGCTCGCTTATTTCTTTGTAGCGCTCATTTGCGGCGTTAAGCGCCCTGTGTATCTCCGCCTGATCGCTCTTTCTTGCAGCCTCCTTGGCTAGCTCAACCGCTTCTCTATAGGATTTTTCAAGGGCAAATTTTTTCTTTTGCCACTCGGCCGCTTCTCTCTCTTTTTCCTCTTCAAGCCTTAGCTTGGCAAACTTGATTTTCTCTCTCTCTTTTTCTATATCTTTTAGCTCCAAATTTAGCCTATCTTGAAGCAAGTATCCTTTATCTATGAGCTCGGAGAGTCTCTCTTTGTCGTCTCCGTAAACTTTTTTTGCCTTTTCTACCATGTGTCTAGGGATGCCGTATTTGACGGCCGTCTCAAACGCATAGCTCTTGCCGATAATCCCTTGCAAAAACTCGTATTTAGGGAGTTCTTTTTCCTCATCGTACAGCGCCGCCGCAAGCTCGACATTATCGTTTGAGGCGAGCATCGAGGCAAGCTTTTTGTGGTGCGTGGTGACAACTATATAAAACCCTCTGGCAATGAGCTCCTCTATCACCACTTTAAAAAGTGCTGCAGCCTCGTCGCTGTCGGTACCGAGCTCTATCTCATCCACGCCTATTATTCCTGGCTTTGCATTGATAATTTGGCTAAAAGCCCTTATCCTACCGCTAAACGTAGATATGTTGTTTTGAACGCTTTGAGGGTCATCTAGTATCAGATTGATTGTCTGAAAACTAGGAACAAAGCTTTTTTGGGCGCTTATCCTCATAGGTATGACATACTTTGCCAAAAAGCATGCACAGAGTATAGACTTTAATAGCATCGTCTTGCCGCCGGCATTTACGCCGGTGACAATCAAAACTTTTTTATCAAGAGAAATATTAAAAGATTTTGCACTCTTTAGCTCAAGAGCCGGATGTTTAAAATCAGATAGAATTATCTTTTGCCCGCCGATATTTTCGATAAACTCCAGATCGTTTGATCTGGCAAATTCTACCCTCGCCTGATAGTGGTCAAATCTGTCAAACTGCTTGTTGAGGTATTTCAAAAACGGCAACAGCTCAGAGAGCGTAAGCGACAAATCCTTGCATACGGAGTATTCGAGCTCTTCAAAGTGTGAAATTCGTCTCTCAAGTTCATCTTTTAGACTCTCTACCGAGGAGGGCAATACGTAAAAAAACCCTGCGGCGCTTCTGGATACTATTTTGCCGCGAAGTACTGCATTAAAGCCAGGCCTAAGAAGGAGTAGCTCATCTTTGCCGAGATAGTGCAGCTGCCTATCGACGAGATACGGCGCCAGTTTATCGCTATGCAGATACTTTGACAGCTCTCTTGTTATATTTTTCTTTGCGGCCTCTACGCCCTGCTTCGCACTTGCAAGATTGGGCAGAATATCATAGTTAAATTCACCCTCGCTGCCGAAGAAATCACAAAATGAGATAGCTTTTTGAGGAATATCGATACTACCCATCCACTCGGATAGCACGCCCTCAAACTTGTATCTCTTTAGTCTTATAAAATATGAGAGTAGCTTTGAAAACTCAAATAGAGACTCTCTAGATAAAATACCTTGTTTTGAGAGTTTTATGAGCTCATCGTCTAAGTTTTTTAGCTGTTTTGGTGGATCAAACTGGTATTTCGAAAGTTCTTTTATATATTTGAGGTGAAGGGAGCGGTCGCCATCCATAATAAAAGGCTTCTCCCTTGCAAAGAATGCAAGGAATGAATCGATAAAATTTGTAAGGTCTAGCTTTGATAAAAGCTCTTCTATACCAGTCAAGACCTACTTGCTTATACCAAGAACCGCTTCGAGTTTTTCTTTCAGAACTTGCGGAGTAAATGGTTTTACTATATAGTTGTTAACGCCGGCTTTTAGCGCAGTAATAACTTCCGTCTTACCGCCTTCGGTAGTTACCATTATTATCGGCATATCAGCATATTTTTGCTCCGCTCTTACCTTTTTCACAAGCTCGAGGCCGTTCATATTAGGCATATTCCAATCCGTTATCAAAACGCCTATATCGGAGTTTTGAGTCATGGTTTCCCATGCCACAGCGCCATCTTCAGCTTCTAACAAATCTTTATAGCCCAAATGGTTTAGCGTATTTTTTATAATTCTTCTCATAGTTGAGCTATCGTCTACCACAAGTATTTTCATTATTTAGAACCCTTTTTTGGTTTTGAGTTTTTAGTTTCAAGTTTACTATTATCGGCATGTTCCACGATAGCCTTAGTATATCCTATCGTTTCGCCGACTTCGATGCCTTTTTGGAACAGTTCTTCGAGTATGGTCTGGATTCTAAACGATGCATTAGAGACAATGTTCTCATCCATATCCTCTCTTGCTTTTTTTATGAGAGTTTTTTCTTGTTTATTCATCCCGCAAAGCTCCGCAACATCAATTTTTAAACTAAATTTGGTAGAAATTATATATCAAAATCGTTAAATAAAGAGTCTATATACCGATTATACCAAAATAATTTCAAAGATGTTACAATAAATCCTTTAAAAAATCGATAGGAAACGGTGTTTTATGATAAGAAAAATAGCCGCTTTGGCGCTTCTTTTTCTGGCTACATCTATTTTTGCAGACGTAAAAACATACCAAAAATACGAAGATGCACAAAAAGATGCCCAAAAAGAGAACAAAATTATAGCCTTGACAATAGTTTCTACGAACTGCCCTTGGTGCCACAAACTTCTAGCGGAGACCATCAAAGACAAAAAAGTCGAAGCGATCTTAAATAAGGATTTTGTGTACGTGGTAATAAATAAAGACGTTAGAGGGATACCTAACGGCCTTAGTGCAAGAATGGTGCCGACAACGTTTTTTCTAGACAAAAGCGGGCAAAAACTCACTCCGCCGGCTATCGGTTACTGGGATGCGGAAAACTTTGAAAGTTATCTCATGGATGCGCTCAAAAAAGCCAAAAAGCTATAAGAATTTTCTCTTTTTAAGCCAAAAATATATAGCCACGCCGGTGGCTATGGTTATCACCAGAACCACATGGTAACCATGCTCGGTCTTCAATTCCGGCATATTCTCAAAGTTCATACTAAAAATCGATGTAAAGAACGTAAGTGGAATAAATATAAGCGATATTCCGGCCAATTTTTGCATAGCCTCGTTGGCCTTATTATCGGTTAGGCCAAGCTGTAGGTTTAGAAGGCTGACCGTCTTATCTTGCAAGCTTTTACACTCTGCAACGAGGCTTTGCTTATGCTCTTTTAGATCCAAAAACTCAAATCTAAACTTCTTTTTAACGGACGTATTTACGCTCGTAAAAAATCTACTAAGCGCTACCGACTCGTTGACGAATATGTGTGATAGACGGTTGAGCGAACGTCTGGCATAGTATAGGTTTTTAAGCGTCTCTCTTCTCTCGACACTCTCGGACAAAATATCCTCTTCGAGCGCCTCAAGTATGATATTAGCGCCATCAAGCGCCTGAATCTGTTGGTCGGTCAAAATATCAAGAAATGTATAGAGCTCAAAATAGGAGTTTGTCTTTTTGCCGCGCATACGCTTGTCAAACTTCATCTCTATGTCAAAAGCGGTCATTTCGTCCTTGCAGACGATAGCTAGCTTATTGCCGAGATTGATTAGCGCCACGTTCTCTTCATAAAAATCCATAAACTCTTCTTTTTCGAGCTTTAGATATTTTAAAATAAGAACCGTACCTTCACTAAAATCCTCAAACGACGGAGTTTGTTCGAAAGAGGCGATATCCTCGAAAAACGGCTCCGGAAACTCCTCGTTTTTGAGCCAGTTAACGAGAAGCGGTTTATTTAGCGTAGATATAATTACTTGATGCGAATCCTCTTTTAGCTGATTTTCGTCTAGCTTGACTAGCGCACCGTTTATCTCTTCATATATAACCATCTAAACCGCCGCCTTATTGTATGTATTCCACTCTATTTCTGCCGTTTCTTTTTGCCGCATAAAGCGCTTCGTCGGCTCTTTTGATAAAACTATCTACGCCATCTTCCTCTTTAAAACAGGATACGCCAAAACTTCCTGTAACGGTGCTTGGCTCTATGAAATTATAGCTTTCTAAAACCTCTCTGATAATCTCAGCTCTAGCTACCGCAACTTCCAAATCTGCACCCGGAAGAAGCAGCATAAACTCCTCGCCGCCCCATCTCGCAAATATATCGTTACTCCTAATCTTCGACTTTATGATTTCGACCGTAGTAATAAGAACATAGTCTCCGGCTTGATGTCCGTAAGTATCGTTTATTTTTTTGAAGAAGTCTATATCTATCACCACAAGCGAAAGAGGTTTTTTTGTTTTCCTCGACTTTGCGATTTCGGCCTCCATCAGATTTGAGAACTTCATTCTGTTGTATATTTTTGTTAGCGGATCCGTCGTAGCCAAAAGCTCTAGATTTTTGCTCTCTTTTTCTATATTGGTAATATCCAAAAAAGAGAGTAGATAGGTTTCGTCTTTTTTGAACTTCTCTACTTTCAAAAGAAAGCTTTTAGGCTCTTCGACCCCTCCGAACTCCCTCTGGTTTTTTTGCATCAAAACCTTAAAATCCCTATCGTACGAAGATGTGAGAAGCTTAAACCAAAGCCTGTTTTTCTTGCTATGCAGATACCCCTCTTTTTTAACGAATAGATCCGCGATAGAGTGGTACTTTTTGTGGAAGTCGTCAACGCTTCTGACACCGTAAAACTCTAAAAAGCTCTTATTCGCCTCTATAATCTTGTTGCCGTCGTCGGTAATAACGAGCATAGACTCTTGCATATCGAGAATGGTCTGTAGATAGTTATGTTGGTGTTTTATCGTATCTTCCAGGTTTTTTTGCTCCGTAGAGTCCCTTGATATGCCGACAAGGCCGATAATCTTTCCGTCCTTATCTCTAATCGGAGCTTTTTTTACGCTCAGATATACGGCTTTTTTGTCCTTATATCTAGTCCAATAGCCGTTTATGATAGTTTTGCCTTTTTCTATCACCTCCCTATCAGTATCCCTAAAGAGATTTGAGTAGTAGTCGTCAAACAAATCAAAATCCGTCCTGCCGACTATACTCTCTTTTGATACTCCGGCAAATTCGGCAAACGCCTTGTTACAGCCTATATATTTGTAGTCAAGGTCTTTATAGAAAATAAAGTCGTCGGTCGCATCGATAAAATCGTTTAGCAGCCTAGCGCTTCTCTCGGACTCCTCCGTTTTTGCCGCAAGCATTTTTGAGAGCTTTTGAAGCTGACTCTCTTTTTCTCTTACAATCTGCGACCATTTATTATAGACGATGTCCATCATCTCTTCTCTAGTCACGATTCCCATCAGTTCGCCGGACTTCTCAAGAACTATAAGCCTCTTGAACTTCTTTGTCGCCATCAGCTCGAGAGCCTCTTTTATAGTAGTATCCTCATCCACCGTTACGAGAGGAGATTTCATATGCTCGGCGACTTTTGTCTCCATATCAACTTTTTTGATAATCAACTTGACGATGTCTCTTTTGGTAATAATTCCGAAAGGCTGATGATGCTCGTCCACAATAACGACCGCTTCCGTAGGAGTGGAGTTTACTTTGCAAAACACGGCGCTCAAAGTATCGGAAGGTTTTGCCGTTTTTGCTTTTGTTTTTCCTATGATATGTCCGAGCCTTATATGATTGACAACTAGATCAGTATCTATCGCAGATATAATATTTGACATCGAGATGACGCCAAGAAGGTTTTTATCGTCATCGACAACACATAAATAGCTTATATCTTCTCTTATTAGAAAGGAGGCTTCCAGCGCATTTGTATCTTTATGAACCTGTTTTACTATTTTATACTCTATTGATTCTATGAGGTTGGAGAAACTAACCCCTTTTAGCAAAAAATCAGTTACGTCGGTAACCGTAATAATTCCGTACTCTTTTATTCCGTCATCTACTATAAGAACGTTTCTAAGGTTGTTTTGAATCATAGTTTCCGCAGCTTTTAAAAGCGTATCTTTTCTACTGACAGACGTTATCTGCTGCGTAGCAATTTCCAAAACATTTTTGAATTCCATTGGTTATGGACCCTACCTCAGATTTATTTAGGAGTAAAAAGGCCAAAAAGGCAAGAGTTGGTCGATTATACCAATATTTTTTTAAACCTTTTTGATTTACGGCGTTTAGATATAATTTTTTGCAAACAACCAAGAAAACGGATGAAGATTGATGTCAAAATGCATAGTTATTACAGGCTCCATAGGATGCGGAAAAAGCAGCGTATGCGCAATATTAAAAGAGATAGGGTACGAAATAATAGATGCCGATGCGATAAGTAAAATGGTCGCCAAGACAAAAATCGCACAAATCAGGGATATTTTCGGCGCTGAATACATAGAAAACGGCGAAATCGACACCAAAAAGCTCGGCAGATTGATATTTGCAAACAAAGAGGCCAAAAAAAAGCTTGAGGCGATAATGCACCCTGAAATCAAAAAAGAGATTTTCAAAAAAATAACCGAGCTGGAAAAAAAAGATAAAATATACTTTGTAGATATACCGCTATTTTTTGAGAGCGAAAATTACCGCGAACTATCGCCAGTAGCGGTTGTATATGCGCCCAGAACCGTCCAGCTTGAAAGAATAATGAAAAGGGACAAACTTGGAGAAACTGATGCGAATAACCGCATAAACTCCCAGATAGATATAGAAAAAAAAGCTAAAATGGCGGATTTTCTCATAGACAATTCCGGTTCGAAAGAGAAGCTACAAAAAAATATAGAAAATTTTTTAAAAGAGGCTAAAAAATGGTTTTGCAAAAATACTGCGCAAGCGGAAACGATTTTTTAATATTCCACGCGCTAAGAAAAGAGGATAGGAGCGCTCTGGCTATTAAAATGTGCGATAGGCATTTC
>JAEMQC010000048.1 GCA_022758985.1 Campylobacteraceae bacterium | reverse complement strand
TGGCGGACAGGGAGGGATTCGAACCCTCGGTACCAGTGTTTAGGTACGCACCCTTAGCAGGGGTGTGGTTTCAGCCACTCACCCACCTGTCCATAAGTTAAGAGGGCGTAATTTTAGCAGACGCCTCTTTAAATACGCTTTAATAAATTTTGAAGCGTCTCTTTCGGGTTTTCGGACTTATAAATCGGGCGACCTATAACGGCAAAATCGACTCTCATATCCTTTGCCGCACTCACGTCGACAACCCTTTGCTGATCATTCTGCTCATCCGATATATCTCTAATTCCAGGGCACAAAGTCGCAAAACCATCATTCGTCGCTTCTTTGATAAGTTCGCTCTCGTGCGCCGAACAGACCACTCCGTCAAGACCCGCTTCATGCGCATCTTTTGCAAACTGTGCCGCTTTTTTGGCTATCGGCTCGCCGTATACGGCTATAAAACCCTCTTCGTCAAAGCTAGTCAGCGCCGTAACAGCCAAAACAAGCGGACGTTTGGGAAGTTTGGACAACCTACCCATTACCTCTTGCATCGCTTTTTTACCGGCGCTTGCGTGGACGTTGAACATATCTACGCCAAGAGCCGCTATCTCTTCGGCGGCGTCGGCCATAGTATTTGGAATATCGTAAAGCTTCAAATCAAGAAAGATTTTAAACTCCGGGTTGATATTCTTTATATCCGCTAAAAACGCCTTGCCGTCTCTGATATATGAACGAAATCCGACTTTTATCCAGACGTCAAACTCTCTTATTTTAGAGAGAAGAGCAAGATTCTCCTCTTTTGAAGGAAGGTCGAGCGCTACGCAAATTTTCAAGCATTCGCCTTTTTGAGGCCGTCCAGTACGCCGTTTATAAACTTCGCGCTATTCTCCGCGCCAAATAGCTTACCGAGCTCGACCGCTTCATTGATAGCTACGGCTTTATCTTGGTTTTCAAAAAGTATCTCGTAAGCGCCTAATCTAAGCACCGCCTTTTCGATACTCCCTACCCTGTCCATCTCCCACTCTTTCATAACGGCTTGGAGTTTGCTGTCTATTTCGGATAGGTTTTTGACTATGCCATCAAACAAAGATTTACCGAACTCTCTTTGCTTGTTTCTAATCTTTCTCTCTTCGAATATCGTATCGGCATGCTTTGCCGCATCTTCGTTGCCCAGATCTAGCGAATAAAGAAGGGAAACTACGGTCTCACGAACTTGTCTACGTGTAGCCATTAACCGATATTCTTAAATAGTGAAATCATCTCAATAAGCCCCGTCATAGACTCAAAGCCTTTGTTGCCCGCTTTGCTGCCGGCTCTCTCGATCGCCTGCTCGATAGTATCGGTCGTAAGTACGCCAAACGTCACCGGAGTATTATATTTAAGACCCATAGATGCAATGCCTTTTGTGGTCTCGGCAGATACGTAGTCAAAATGCGGCGTAGAGCCTCTGATTACGGCGCCCACGCAGCAGATACCATCATATTTTTTTGTCAGCAGCAGTTTTTGGAGTACACTCGGTATCTCGAAGGCGCCCGGAGCCAGTACGATGTCAAGGTTACCCTCTTTACCGCCGTGTCTTGCGTAGCTGTCTTTTGCCCCTTCTACGAGCCTATCGGTAATAATATGGTTAAATCTAGCCGAGATAATCGCTATTTTCTCGCTTCCGTCAAGGGAAAGTTTTCCTTCTATCAACATTTCACTTCCTTATAAATTTGCTTTAATTTTACACAAAGCTTTCTTTTTTGTCTTTTGTGGCCAATCTTACCGCTTCTTTTACTGCGTTCTCGTAGCTTTTGGTATTTGCCTCGAGTTTGTACGCTATATCGTAAGCCGTTCCATGATCAGGCGATGTCCTTATTATCGGAAGCCCCAACGTTACGTTTATAGATTCGTCAAAATGGAGCGCTTTTAGCGGGGCTAGCCCCTGGTCGTGATACATCGCTACATATGCCGCATACTTGCCTTTGGAGTGTGGCGTAAAGGCGACGTCCGGTACAAGCGGCCCGAAAAACAGCTCTTTGCCGACCGTTTTATTGGCCATCTCGATAGCGGCTTTTATCTCCTCTTCCTCGCTTCCGAGTACTCCGCCGTCCCCGGCATGCGGGTTGAAGCCTAGCACTCCGACGCTCTCAAAACCGCCGGCTTTATAAAACTCTTCCAAAAACTGGGCTATAGGCTCTTGTTTTATAAGAGAGGCTACCTCTTTTAACGGAACGTGGTCGGTATAAAGAGCCACGAAAAGCTCTTCGCATCCAAGCATCATAATGCCTCGTTTTCCAAAAATATCGGATAGTGCGTCCGTATGCCCTTTATGCGGCACGCCCGCCATCTCCCACGCTTTTTTATTTATCGGAAGCGTAACGACCGCATCGGCTCTGCCACTTTTTGCATAGCTTGTCGCAAGCTTGAACGACTTATATGAGAGCTCCCCGCTATCCGCAGCCGCCTCACCCGGACGTATCGTACATGAAAAGTTGAAATCCACGCACAAAAAGTCAAAATCAAGCTCCTCGATACCTATTTTTAGCGCCGCCTCATCCATCAACGCCCTAGGGACACAATACACGGGCTCGCAAATCTCTTTGATTTTCTCGTGCGCCCTTATCGCTATTTCTGGACCCACCCCATTGATATCACCTATACTTATCGCTATTTTCGGTTTTTGCATACAAGCTCCTTCATCTCTCTCACCGCTCTCTCAAATCCGACAAACACGCTTCTAGCAACTATCGACTGCCCGATATTTAACTCTTCTATCTCCTCTATTGCGGCTATATCAAACACGTTTTGGTAGTTTAGTCCGTGTCCCGCCGCCACGTCTAGACCTATGGATTTGGCCAGCTTGGAACATTCCGATAGCTTACCGAGCTCTTTTTTTATTTCAACCTCCAGATTGGTTCTGTCCATATCAAGCTCTTTTACGGAGTGGTGCGTCCTAGAGAGGTTGGAGTAAAGCATCAGATAGAGGTTTGCATATCTTCCGGTGTGAAACTCAACCATATCGGCGCCGTACTCCTTTGAAAGCCTCACACCCTCCTCGCAAGGGTCTATAAAATACGATACCGCTATGCCCCGCTCTTTTAGCCTCCTCGTGGCCTTTTTTAGTGCGTCTGACGTCCTAATAAGGTCAAGTCCGCCCTCCGTCGTCACCTCTTTTCTTTTTTCAGGCACCAGCGTAGCCCTTTGAGGTCTAAGATCACATATTATGTCGATGATGGAAGACTCTACGGCACACTCTATATTTACCGGCAGGCGCGACAGCTCGACTATCTTTTTGGCGTCATCGTCTTGAATATGTCTTCTATCTTCCCGCAGATGTATTGTAATCTGATCCGCACCGCCGAGCATTGAAGGCAGCAGCGCATCGATTGGTGATGGATCGCCGCACCTTCTAGCCTCTCTTAAAACCGCTATATGATCGATGTTGACGCCGAGTTTCATTCTCACCCTTAAAACAAACTTTTTCGTAATTCTACAAAGAGTGCGGTTATAAACAAGCTTTTGCTAAAATTCGCACAAAAATATAAGGTATTTTATAAGTTGATAGCCATTGATATGGGTTCTAACACCGTTAGAGCCGTAAAGTACGATTGCGACAGCAAAAACAAGCTTGCGACGTTTGAAAAAATAGTAAAAGCCGCCGATAAAACGCACGGTAGCGGAGTAATAAACGACGAGGCGAAAGCCAGAATAACGGCTGCGCTCGAAGAGATGAGACAAAAACTCGGCTTTGATGAACATACGGTAGCGGCGGCAACGGCCGTATATAGAAAAGCGAAAAACGCAAAAGAGTTTTTGGCCGAGCTAGAGAACAAATTTGCACTCAAAACAAAGATAATAGACGGCGAAACAGAAGCCTTTCTAACTTCGCTGGCGGTCGAAAACTCCCTAAAGAGTATCGAGCAGAGTTCGGATAGTTTTATGCTGGTAGACATAGGCGGCGGCTCTACGGAGATTATCTTCAAAAAAGGCGACAAGCTGACGATGGAGAGCTTTGACGTAGGTATCGTGGCGACTGCTCAAAAATACAGAAGCAAAGATGCGCTTGAGAAGGGAGTAAAAAAAGAGTGTGCCGAGCTAAAAGAGTTTATCAAAGATACGATGTACGCTTTTTTGAAACCGCAGATGTTTTGCGCTACAGCCGGGACGCCTACGACGATAGCCGCACTTAAAGCTGGAATGGATTATGAGAGCTTTGATGGAGCCAAGATAAACGGCATGGTTATAAGCATGGACGACGTAGACAAAGTGTTTGCGAAGCTTCTAAAAATCAGCATAGACGAGAGGTCGAAGCTGGTGGGTGTCGGCAGGGAAGATTTGATAATAGCCGGCATTTTGATTTTTAAAGAGATTTTTGAAGCCTCCGGTTTTAGGGAGTGCAGAGTATTCGACGACGGACTAAGAGAGGGTGTAGCCATCTCTGTCTGTAAAAAACTAAATATTTTTTGATAAACAAATAAGGATAAGCTCATGAGTTTGAAGCTAAACGGCTCACAAATGGTAATAGAGGCGATGAAAGCCGAAGGTGTTGACGTTGTATTCGGATACCCGGGCGGCGCCGTTTTGAACATTTACGACGAGATTTGCAAACAAAACAGTTTTAAACACATTCTGACAAGACACGAACAAGCTGCGGTACATGCGGCCGACGGATACGCAAGAGCTACCGGAAAAGTCGGCGTAGCGTTTGTAACAAGCGGTCCTGGATTTACAAATGCCGTTACCGGAATAGCTACGGCATATACGGACTCGATTCCGATGGTAATCATCAGCGGACAGGTACCAATCTCCCTTATAGGCACGGATGCGTTCCAAGAGATCGACGCAGTCGGCATTTCAAGACCGTGCACAAAGCACAACTATCTAGTCAAAAACATAGAAGAGTTGCCGCATATCCTGCAAGAGGCATTTTATATAGCAAGAAGCGGCAGACCGGGTCCGGTGCATATCGACATACCAAAAGATATTACGGCGACTGTCGGCGAATGGTATAGAAAAGAGCATTTTTCTATGCAAACCTATAAGCCGGTACAAAAAGGAAATCCAAAACAGATACAAAAAGCGCTGGAGGTTATGAAAGGGGCCTCTAGGCCTATGCTTTATATCGGCGGCGGCGTAATTTTGGCCGACGCAGTAAAAGAGCTTAGGGAGCTTGCAAGCCTGACAGCAATTCCGTGCGTCGAGACGCTAATGGCAAGAGGCGCAATGAGCTCAAAAGACGAACAGCTCATAGGCATGCTTGGTATGCACGGAACATACGCCGCAAATATGGGGATGAGCGAAGCGGATCTTATCATCTCTCTTGGCGCTAGATTTGACGACAGGGTTACCGGGAAACTTAGTGAATTTGCGAAAAACGCACAGGTAATACACATAGACGTAGACCCTAGCTCGATTTCAAAACTCGTAAATGCGCACTATCCGATAGTAGGCGATCTCAAAGTAGTCCTAAAAGAGCTAATCGAGCAGATTAAAAAAGAGGGCTTCGATAAAGAGAAGCTAAAACACTGGAGAGAGCTGATTAAAAGGTTTGACGAGCTACATCCGCTCGACAAAACATACAAAGAGGACGCAAAAGCGCTAAAACCGCAGACCATTATCAAAAAAATGGGCGAACTGCTTCCGAAAGATACGATAGTAGCAACAGACGTCGGGCAGCATCAGATGTGGGCGGCGCAGTTCTTCCCGTTTAACGAGCCTAGACAGTGGATAACTAGCGGCGGGCTTGGCACGATGGGATTTGGTTTTCCTGCGGCAATGGGGGCAAAGATGGCCTGCCCTGAAAAAGTCGTAGTAAACATCACCGGAGACGGCTCGATACAGATGAATATACAAGAGATGATGACGGCTACGGAGCACGGTCTAAACGTCATCAACGTCATACTAAACAACAACTACCTAGGTATGGTAAGACAGTGGCAGACATTCTTTTACGACAAGAGATATTCGGCGGTAGATTTATCTATGCAGCCCGATTTTGTGAAACTTGCCGATGCGTACGGCGCAAAAGGATACAGGGTAGACAGCTACGAAGCGTTTGAGGCGGCGCTAAAGGAGGCCATAACGCTAAAAGTACCGGTACTTATAGACGTGGTCATAGATAGACTAGAAAACGTCCTTCCGATGGTTCCTACCGGCGGTACGCTATACAATATGCTTCTAGAGTTTAAGGACTGAAAATGATAGAGAGAAGAATAATATCCGTAGAAGTAGTAAATGAACACGGCGTACTGGCTAGAATAGCGGGACTTTTCGCCGGACGCGGCTACAACATAGAGACGCTAACGGTAGCCCCTATGCCAGGAAGTAATCTATCGAGGGTTACGATAGAAACAAGCGGTAACAAAAAAGTACTAGAGCAGATAGTAAAGCAGCTTCACAAGCTAATCTCTACCTATAAAGTCATAGAGCATCAAGAGATGGTAGAAAGAGAGATGGCGCTTGTCAAGCTGCCTGTTTCACTCTCGCTAGCGGACGTGGAAGCCCTCGCCTCCTCATATAACGGCAAAATAGTAGACGCAGACGAAGATAGCGTCATACTTATGATCTCTGACGAGCCAAAAAGGATAGAGGGCTTTTTGAAAGCCGTAAAAAAATTCTCCCCAAAAGAGATAGTAAGAGGCGGCATCGTCGCCATAGAAAAATAACTTTCAAATAAGAGGTGGCGCAGATGAGAAAAATAGCGTGGCTGCTACTGGCGGTCTTATCTTTTTTATTCACTGGCTGTACCACGACCACAAAAGGAGGAGCCGTTGGCATAAACAGAAGCCAGTTTATGCTCGTATCCAGCGAACAGGCTTTTGACGGCGGCAACTCGTTTTATCTGCAAGAGGTAAAAAACGCTGACAAAAACCGTACCCTAAACCCGGATAAAAAACAGACCCAGAGGCTAAGAGCGATAGCCGCCAGATTAATACCGCACACCAAAACTTTCAGAGAAGACGCACCAAGCTGGCCGTGGGAAGTAAACATTATGAAATCCGACGATATAAACGCATATTGTGCCGGAAAAGGCAAAATAATGTTTTATACTGGAATACTAGAAAAGGTGGCTATTACCGACGACGAGATAGCCGCCGTAATGGGACACGAAATATCTCACGCCCTAAGAGAACACTCTAGAGAGAGGATGAGTCAGGCGTACGCACAAAATCTAGGCCTATCGATCGCTGGAGCCGTATCAAAAAACAACGGTGCAGCAGTAACTGCCGCTGCACTCGCCGGCCAGCTTGCTATCACGCTTCCGTATAGCAGGGAGCACGAAAGGGAAGCGGATAGAATGGGGCTAGAGCTGATGGCAAGAGCGGGATACGACCCTAGCGCCGCAGTAAAACTATGGGAAAAAATGGCAAAAACCGGAGGCTCAAAAACACCGGAATTTCTATCTACCCACCCGTCAAGCCAAAGCAGAATAGCGGATATGAGAGCTTATCTGCCGATAGCCATGGAACTCTACAAAGAAGCCAAAGGAATCAGATGAAACTCTCAGAGATAGCGGCCCATATAGGCGTAAGCATATCTGCGGACACCAAGATAACCGCAATAAACACGCTAAAAGACGCAAGCGAAACCGAGCTTACTTTTTTAGATAACCCAAAATATGCGGCAGAACTACAACACACCAAAGCTGCAGCCGTCATACTCTCTGAAGCGAACGCAGCGCTGCTTCCAAAAGGAGTCATAGCGCTTATTACGCCGGAACCTTATCTAAAACTAGCGCTTGCGACAAAACTTTTTGCCAAACCTCTCTTTGAAGCAGGGGCGCCCGAACACATCAGCGATAGTGCGCAAATCATGCCAAACACATACGTAGGCAAGGGTGCAAAAATCGGAGCCAACTCTATCGTTATGAGCGGTGCGTATGTCGGAGACTACGCAAATATCGGCGACAATACGATACTTTATCCAAATAGCGTCGTGTACAGGGATTGTATAGTCGGCAACAGCTGTATCATACACGCCGGCGCAGTGATAGGCTCGGACGGATTTGGTTTTGCGCATACAAAAACTGGAGAACACGTGAAAATCTATCAAAACGGCATAGTAGTAGTCGAAGACGACGTAGAGATAGGCGCTAATACGACGATAGACAGGGCGGTTTTCGGCATTACAAGAATCAAAAGAGGGACAAAGATAGATAATCTAGTCCAGATAGGTCACAACTGTGAAATAGGCGAGTACTCGATCATAGTCAGCCAAACCGGTATAGCCGGATCAAGCACGCTTGGGCGCAACGTCGTAATGGGCGGACAGAGCGCAACGGCGGGACACTTATCCATAGGGGCTTTCGCTACGATTGCAGCCAGAGGCGGCGTCACAAAATCCATAGAAGGCGGCAAGACATACAGTGGCTTTCCTCTGATGGAACACAAAGAGTGGCTAAGGCTTCAAGCTAAAATATCGAAGCTAAAGGGCTAAAAAGGGCTAACTCCTTTTTCTATAAGAGAGAGCCTCCAAAATATGGCTCTTTTCGACTACTTTTGACTCTTCCATATCGGCTATCGTTCTTGCGACCTTGAGCGCCTTGGCTTTGCCCCTCTCTGACAGGCCAAATCTAACGACTCCTTGTTCCAAAACACCGAGGGCATCGTTTGAGGCCTCTATCTCTCTTAGCTCTTTTTCGTTCAATCTTGCGTTAAATACACTCTGGCCTCTTCTTTTTTGCATATAAAACGCTTTTAATACCTTCTCAAAAATAGTCTTCGAATCTATGTCCGCCTTCGCATCCTTGTCGTATTCCTCCATCTGCACAAACAGATCAATGCGATCCAAAAAAGGCTCCGACAATCTATTTTTGTATTTTATTATCTCGCTCTCCTTACACCTGCACTCTTTGGTTTTTGAAAGCAGATTTCCGCATGGGCATGGATTCATTGAGCCGGCGAACAAGAAGTCCGCATCGTATTCTATTTTTGAATTTACTCTCGATATTAAAATGCGGTAGTTTTCTAGCGGCTCCCTTAATCCCTCCAAGACGCTTTTATCAAAATGGGTAAGCTCATCAAGCCAAAGTACTCCACCTGCAGCTAGCCCCACCTCGCCAATCTGCCCCTCTTTTGAGCCCCCGCCCAGAAGCGCTGAGCGTGTCACGTTATTGTGCGGGGAGCGAAACGGCCTAATCGGCCTAAAAGAGGCTTCTTTGCCCTCAATAAAATCTAGCATGGCAAATTTAAGCACCTCTTCGGTGCTTGATGGCGGAAGAATATATCTGAGTCGCTTCATTATCATACTCTTGCCGCACCCTGGTGAGCCCTCAAGTAGTATATTATGCATGCCTGCGGCAGCAATCGCCGCCGCCTTTTTTGCGATATTTTGCCCTCTTACGTCGGCAAAATCCAGCTCAAACAATTCGCTGTAAAAATATTTGACGTCGTCAATCTCGATATATTTAGAGTCGTTAACAAAAGGGTCTTGGAACACCGATGGATTCTCGGATGTCGACAGTTCAAACGCCTCTCGTAAGTCAAAGGCCGCATAGACGGTTACGGAAGATATTTTAGATACATACGCAGCGCTCTCTTTTGGAACAACGAAAGTTTTTGCTACGCCCTCTTTTGCCAAGACTAAGAGCTAGAGGAAATATCTGATTTGAGTGTTTAAGCGCTCCATCAAGCCCAAGCTCGCCCAAAAATACTGCATTTTGCAGGGTTATTTTCTTCTTTAGC
>JAEMQC010000088.1 GCA_022758985.1 Campylobacteraceae bacterium | reverse complement strand
ACTAGACTGCCTGAAGGCTTCGTACGTATAGGTCACACCGATAATGCCGAGTTTGCCGCTATTGCAAACGACGAGAAAAAACTATACGCACTGCAATTTCACCCAGAAGTCGCACACTCCGAGTTTGGGCACAAGATGCTCAAAAACTTCGCAAAACATATCTGTGGCCTTGAGAGCACATGGAACATGGGGCACTTCGCAAAAGAGCAGATAGAAAAAATTAGAGCAAAGGTCGGCAACGACAAGGTGCTTTGTGCGGTATCCGGAGGCGTAGATAGCATGGTAACAGCTGCGCTTCTTGTTGAAGCTATAGGCGACAAGCTCGTACCGGTATTCGTTAACAACGGCGTACTAAGAGCCAACGAAGTAGCACAAGTTCAAGATATATTCAAGCACTCCATCAAGAGAGAGCTTATTACTGTAGATGCTGAAGAGTTATTTCTGGGCCGTCTAAAAGGCGTGACAGAGCCGGAAGCGAAGAGAAAGATAATAGGGCATACATTTATCGAGATTTTCGAAGCCGAAGCGAAAAAACACGCAGATTGCAAATACCTAGCGCAAGGCACCCTGTATCCAGACGTAATCGAGTCGGTCAGCGTAAAGGGTCCGTCCAAAACAATCAAATCGCACCATAACGTAGGCGGTCTGCCTGATTGGATGAAGTTTGAGCTAATTGAGCCGCTACGTGAGCTATTTAAAGATGAGGTAAGAAAACTTGGGCTTGAGCTAGGACTTCCATCTTACGCCGTCGATAGACATCCGTTCCCGGGGCCGGGTCTTGCGATAAGGGTAATGGGCGAGGTGAACAAACCAAGCCTTGAGATACTACGAAAAGCCGATGTCATCATGATAGACGAGCTAAGAGCGTCAGGGTATTACGGAAAAGTCTGGCAAGCGTTTTGCGTGCTACTTAACGTCCAAAGTGTGGGCGTAATGGGGGATAATAGAACATACGAAAACACGGTATGTATCAGAACTGTCGAGAGTACAGACGGTATGACCGCTATGTTTGGCAGGCTCCCTTTTGAGCTTTTGGAGCGAATGAGTAGCCGTATAATCAACGAAGTGGACGGCATCAACAGAGTAGTCTACGACATCTCCTCTAAGCCGCCTGCGACTATCGAGTGGGAATAAGAAGGCGTGGAGCCTCTCGTTTACGTCCTCTCGTCGGTCAAGGTCGAGGGGGCTATTAATCTTCCCGTCATAAAAACGGAGTTTATTGATGCGGATGTTGATATAGACGAGTTTGACGTGCTCATATTTACCTCCAAAAACGGCGTTTTTGGGCTTGATAGGCTCGGTGTCGACTGGAGAAGAAAGCCGTCCATCGCCATAGGCGAGGCTACGGCATCCGCTATAGAGAAGCTAAAAGGCAGGGTTTCGTTTGTTCCGGACGAGGCTTACGGCGACGATTTGGCAATAGAGATTACTAAGAGATATAGATTTCTAAAGTTTTTATATCCGAGAGCCGAAACCATAGTCTCAAACCTGCCTGAAATTTTGCGTGCGCGAGGAGCCGATATTGCCGAAAAAATCGTATACAAAACGGTATGCAACAGGGACGAATTGACGCCTCCAAAAGCTGGTTCTACTATAGTGTTTTCGTCTCCGTCGACGGCTAAATGTTTTTTTGAAAAATTCGGCTGGAGAGAGGGTTATAAATGTGTTGCTATAGGCAAGACTACGGCTGCCGCAATAGATTTTTGCAAAGATGTTTATATATCGCCAAAACAGACGCTTGAAGCTGCCGTAGATTTTGCTAAAAAATTAAGCTAAACTAACCTACAATTATCTTCTCTTTCCTGGACGGAGCGCTATCCGTAACATTTTGGGTCCGATGCTAATAGCTTTAAGACCGTTTAGATTCCGCTGGTGCGTCGGTGGCCTTGCTTGAGGACCTAGTCCGAGAGGTTGCCGCCTAAAGGTTGGACATAGGTCTTGTTTTGACTTTGGAGGACCAAAGTCTCTAACGAGAACGCCCGTCTGGGTTTTTTGCCTCAAAACTTTTCCCAAGGACTTAAATGAACGTTTTAATCGTCGGCAACGGCGCAAGAGAATACTCGATAGCCCTAGCTCTTAAAAAAAGCAGTAAATTAAATAAACTTTTCTTCGCTCCAGGTAATGGAGCCACATCTGCGCTTGGCGAAAACATATCGGTAGCCGACTATGAAGGGCTTGCCAATTTTGCAAAAAAAAATCAGATAGATTTAACAATAGTGGGGCCGGAAGCGCCTTTGTCGTCCGGTATAGTGGACGTATTCAAAAAACATAATTTAAAAATTTTCGGCCCGTCAAAAAAAGCGGCAAGACTAGAGTCTTCAAAAGCGTTTATGAAAAACATACTTGCAAAATACAATATCCCGACCGCAAAATACATAGAGACTACGAGTGAGGCAGAGGCTTTCGCTTTTATAGATGCCCTTGAGGGTACGGTCGTCGTTAAAGCTGACGGTCTTTGCGCCGGCAAAGGCGTAATTATTTGCAATACAAAGGACGAGGCAAAAGACGCAGTAAAAGATATGCTAAACGGCGACAGCTTTGGAGACGCCGGCAAAAGAGTTGTCGTAGAAGAGTATCTGGACGGCTTTGAGCTCTCTGTGTTTGCTTTGACTGATGGTAAAAACTACAAGATACTTCCCGCCGCACAAGACCACAAAAGACTAAAAGATGGCAACGAAGGTCCAAATACGGGCGGTATGGGCGCCTATGCTCCTACGCCGCTTTGTACGCCAGAAATTATGGCCAAAATAGAAAAAAACATAATAGCTCCAACCATAAAAGCCATGGAGGCGGAAGGGTCTCCTTTTGAGGGTGTACTTTTTGCAGGGATTATGGTCGTAAATAACGAGCCTTATACGCTAGAATTCAACGTAAGATTCGGTGACCCGGAGTGCGAAGTACTTATGCCTCTTATATCAAGCGACGTGTTAGAGCTTTTTGACGCATGCGCCGGCGGAGAGGTTGAGAGCTTGAAGTTTTCAATGTCCGGTAGATTTGCGGTAGGTGTCGTAGCCGCAAGCAAAGACTACCCGTATTCTAATGCGGCGCCCGTAAAAATCAGTATCGACGAAGCGGCTCTTGCATCGCTCTCAACGCTCGGACATATATCTTATGCAGGTGTCGAAAAAAGAGAGGACGGGCTATATGCAAATGGCGGCAGGATACTTGTGGCTGTTGGTATTGCAGATGACATTAAGACGGCGCAACAAAACGCCTATAAAATAATGTCTACAGTTAAGTTTGACGGGATGCAGTATAGAAAAGATATCGCTTATCAGGTAGTAGGGGCTTAATGCAAAACGATTTGGAGTACAGGCTGTTTAAAGAAGAGATTCGCCTGGCGCCTATTTCTAAAAGGGCTTTTGCTTTTATAATTGATAAAGTTTTGCTCTCTTTGATAGTTTTTGCGGCCATGGGCGATAAGTTCGAGGGTAAAACTCTTGAAGGGGTAATAAATGCCCTAAATCAGACTATAGTTTTTACTACGCTCGTAGAAATAACATATCAAGCTGTTTTTACAAAACTATATGGCGCAACGCTTGGAAAGATGCTTTTGAAGATTAGAGTCATAGACTCCAATACTATGGATAATCCGCAGTTTGCCCCCTCTTTACTCAGAGGTTCCGTCAGGTTTTTAGGCGAAGCTCTTTTTTATCTCGGATTTGTGTGGGCGTTTTTTGACCCATTTAAGCAAGGGTGGCACGATAAATTCGCAAAAACATTGGTTGTAGATGTCGCTTCTTAAAAAAACGCTCCTAATATCTGCGGCGCTGGCCTCTTTATTGCATGCCAAGGAGCAGGTGGAGATAGTCGCTAAAAACGTAGAGCATGAAGACAATACGGTTACTGCAACGGGTGACGCAGTGGCTGTAGGTGAGGGTTATTTTATACGAGCCGATAAGCTGATTTACCATAAGGAAAGCTCTATGGTAGAGGGGTTTGGCAATATTTTCATCCTCAAAGACTCCTCTGTTTATAGCGTCTCCGATTATGTAAAATTTTATCTAGACGACAAATGCGGTTATTTCGATAAGTTCTTTTTTCAAAACAGCGGTGATAGCGTGTGGGTATCCTCAAAAGAGGCGAACTCCAAAGATAAAATATATTCGGTAAAAGGAGCCATAAGCTCAAGCTGTAATCCGTCAAATCCGGACTGGTTTTTGGACTACAGCAAAGGTGAGTTTGACTCGGAATCCAAGGTAATGACTCTTAAAAATACCACCTTATACCTCAAGAGCGTGCCGATACTTTACACCCCTTATTTTTCTTTTTCGACAGACAAGACAAGGCGGAGCGGACTTTTGAAGCCGGATATAGGCATTAAAGGCAACGAAGGCTTCATTTACATGCAGCCTTATTACTACGTAACAAATCCCGATTCGGCATGGGATATGGAGCTGACTCCACAGATAAGAACAAAAAGAGGATACGGGGTAAACGATACGATAAGATTCGTCGACTCTAAATATTCAAGAGGCTATATTAGAGGCGGATATTTTAAAGACAATAAGAGCTTTACCGATCAGTATAGTCTAAAATACGGTTCTCACTACGGCTTAAACGCTTTTTACGACAGAGAGAAGCTGTTTTCTAGTGAAGATAACTCCAAAGAGCAAGAAGACGGGCTATATGTAAATCTAAACTATCTAAACGATGTTGATTATGTAAATCTCCAAAACAGGGAGAACCTAAGAGAAAACAATATCGATAAGATAAGTTCGTCCAAAGTAAACTACTACTTTGAGCAAAAAAACAACTATTTCGGCGCCTATATGAAGTACTATATAGACACCTCCAAGACTTCAAACGACGATACGGTGCAAGAATACCCTAAACTGCAATATCATAGGAATACGGAAAGTCTACTATTTAACGACCTGCTATACTCTTTTGACGTCAAAAGTACTAGGTTTGATAGAAGAACCGGGCTAAACGCCCTTCAAAATCAGGCTGTTTTGCCTGTATCATATACGATGCACTTCTTTGACGATTTTTTAGGCGTTAGCCTGATGGAGCATCTATATGCGAATAAAGTAGGTTTTTCCAATAAAAACGGCATTGATATAAAAGATTATGCGTTTTATAGCAATACACACAAGTTAAAGCTGTTTACAAACCTTGTAAGGCCGTATGAAAACTTTATGCACTCTATCGATTTCGAATATCTATATACAAGGCCTGGCGCAAAGACGGAGAGTAACTATCCTAGCTATAAGGATGAGCTTATTTCTCTTGTAACTAGTAGCTCTGAGGTTGAGAATAGCTCGTTTAGACTTGCGCAGTTTTTTTACGATAACAAAGGCGGGTTAAAATTAAGCCATAGACTAAGCCAGATTTTCTATCACGATTCATCGAGGGTTAATTATAGATACGGTGATCTTGAAAACGAAATTACGTATTACGTCAATAAATATCTTAGACTATCGACAGATGTTTTCTATTCGCACCAAAATAACATAGTATCGTCCGCTACTTCAAGCATTTCTTATGACGACAAAGATACGATGTTGACACTATCGCACGTCTATAAAGACTTAGTGACGGCCGCAGGAAAAGATAGAGGAAGCTATTTTACGCTCAATGCGTCAAAAAAACTGGATTATAAATATACGGCATTTGGAAGCTATGAGTTTGATGAGTACAAAAGGGAGACTAGGGCGTGGAGCCTCGGTCTTAATATGAAAAAACAGTGTCTTAGTTATTCGGTAAGTCTGAGAAATGAAATTACCCCGATACTTACAAGCACAAGTTCCGGTTCAATTAAAAACTATATAATATACTTTAGTATCAATCTTATACCGCTTGGCGGACTTAACCAAACATACTCTATAAATACTACAAAATGAGGTTGCAATAGATGAAGGCCGAAGCAAAAGTGGGTTTATTTGTTCTTGTCGGACTTGTTTCGCTATTTTTGCTTAGCATACAAGTTGGCAGATTGACGAATTTTACAAAAGACGGATATACGTTATACGCATATTTTGAAAACCTATCTGGGCTTGATGTAAACGCCAAAGTAAAGATAGGCGGCGTGGATGTCGGTTTCGTAAAAGAAAAAATGCTTGACGGCGGAAAACCGAAAGTAGAGATGCTTGTATACAAAGACGTAAAGGTGCCTACAGATTCGGTGGTTATGCTTGGCCAAGATTCGCTTCTTGGGACTAAATTCATAGAGATAAAGCAAGGTATTTCGCCGGCCTATCTGCACGACGGGCAGCTTATACAAAAAGAGATTAGGTATGCCAACTTTGCGGAGACTGCTACTAGTATTAACGACGCCGCAAACGAGCTGAAGTTGTTTGTAAAAGAGTTAAGAGGGACACTAGACCAAAATTCCAGACAAAACATACAAGATGCCATTTTAAACTTCAAAATGATGGCAGCTAGCGTAAACTCAGCGGCTAACGAATTTAAAACTACCGGTAGTACGATAAACGAGAGACTTCCTAGGATTATGGCTCAAATCGACGACTTATCCAGAGAGTTTGCAGTTGCCGGAAAAGACGTAAATAAAAAGCTGCCGGAGATAATGGATAGGTTTGCGGCGATAGAAAAAGATCTTCAAGAGGTTATAAAAGAGAATAAGCAGCCGCTTAATAGCGCCCTAAAATCAGTGGACACTTTCTTTTCAAACGGCAACGACACCCTTCAAAAACTAGACAAATACGTCTCAAAGGGCATGAATAGCTCGCTAGAGGTCTCCCTCAGAGGTGAATATATGGGTAAAGACGGCTATACAAAAGGATATTTCGGAGCCGACTACTCTCCTGCGCCGACTAAGCACTATCTTATCGATGTAATATCCACACGCGACAACTCCGCTATGGATGCGAATAGAAAGTTTATAGAGCCGCAAAAGCACGCTGAAAGCAAGACTTACGTCTCCGCACAGTTTGGAAAGAGATTTGGCGATACGATGGTTAGAGGCGGCTTGATCGAGTCCACCGGTGGTGTAGGCGTCGATTATTTTGCGAATAAAGATAAGCTAAAAATATCTGCCGAAGTTTATGATTTCGGTGCGCAAAATGACGTAAGAGGTGATAAGGCGCATGCGAAAGCGAGCGTAAGATATAGGCTGCTTAAACATGTAGATTTAATAGCCGGATACGACAATTTCCTAAACCACAAGGCGGCAAACGTGTTTGGAGGTGTAGGCGTTACATTTGTCGACGACGACCTTAAATACGTAGTCGGAAGCGGAGCTTCTAGTTTTGTAAAATGAGTTTTTTTGAGGAGTTGACGAAAGCTAGGGAGTTTATGAAGCTGCCGCCCCTTATTACGTCAAAAGAGCTCAAAAAAAGATACAGAGAGTTGTCCAAATCAATGCATCCGGACTATGGCGGAAGCGAAACCGATATGCAGAGATTATCTGTTAGCTACAAGCTGTTGATGGAGTATATGGAAAACTATAGGTTTAAACTTGACGAAGAAGAGGTTGCGGGACAGTTTCCGTATGAAGATTATAAAAAAAGATTTAGATTTTAAAAAGGTTGCATGATGAGTTTTTCGCGAATAGTTACCGGTGTATTTGGCAAAGAGGAGGTTTTTGAAACCGGAAAGATGGCCAAGTTTGCCGACGGGGCAATAAATTTCCAAAGCGGTAAAAGTGTTATCCTTTCAACGGTGGTAAGCGAGAGAGAGGCTAAAGACGAAGATTTCCTACCCCTGACCGTACAATACATAGAAAAAAGCTATGCGGCCGGCAAAATCCCGGGCGGCTTTGTTAAAAGAGAAGGTAAACCTAGCGATTTTGAGACGCTAACCTCTAGGCTCATAGATAGAAGTATCAGACCCCTTTTTCCTAAAGGATATAACTATCAAACACAGTTAACGGTTACCGTTCTTAGCTGTGATCCTGAGGCTGATTTGCAGGTTTTGGCTCTCAACGCCGCTTCTGCTAGCGTGTTTATATCTGATTTGCCGGTTTCAAAGCTCGTTCTTGGCGTAAGAGTTGCAAAGATAGACGGAAAACTAGTATTAAACCCGACCATTACCGATTTAAATGAAAATAGTACTCTTGATCTATTTGTTGCCGGTACCGATGAAGAGATACTTATGATAGAGATGAGGGCTATCGGCAGCGAAAATGTAGAAGTGGCTTCGCTTCAGCCTGTTATGCCGTTTCTTGATGTAGGATTAAATAGTGAAATAGTCGAAGATTTTAAAGCTAACGAAATAGGTGAGGAGGAGTTACTCGAAGCCATCAAGTTCGCTTCCGACGCAATCAAGGCTGCGAGTCTTGATTTGACTCCAAAACTAAAAGCAATAAAAAAACCTACGAGAGATTATGACCTAAAAACAATAATTCAAGACGACAGGCTGATAGAGCATATAAAAAACTTCTATACGTCAAAACTAGAAGATGCCATCGGCGAGCTTAGCAAATCAGAGAGAAGCAATGCGATAAAGAGCGTAATAGATCAGATAGTTGCCGACCCTTTTGTGCAAGAGTTTGGATATGATGAGGAGCTTGTTGCATTTAGCGCTGAGAAAATAAAAAGGGAGATACTAAGAGGCATGATACTCCATAAGCATCGAAGACCTGATGGTAGGAGGCTTAACGAGGTAAGACCTATCAGTATAGAGACAAATATACTTCCTATGGCTCACGGCTCTTGCCTATTTACAAGAGGTCAAACTCAAGCTCTTGCGGTAACTACGCTTGGAAGCGATATGGATAAGCAGTCTTTTGAAAACTTAACAGACAAAGGCGCTCAAGCTGAGAGGTTCATGCTTCACTATAACTTTCCAGGCTTTTCTGTCGGAGAAGCAAGTAGAGTCGGGGCTCCGGGTAGACGCGAGCTTGGACACGGCAATCTAGCCAAAAGAGCAATAGAGTGCTTAATACCAAAAAGCTACGAGCCGATTATTAGGGTGGTATCCGAGATACTAGAGTCAAACGGTTCTTCTTCTATGGCTACGGTTTGTGCCGGAATACTTTCTATGAAGGCTGCAGACGTGCCTGTGCTAAAACTTGCCGCCGGTATCGCCATGGGTCTTGTAAAAGAGGGTGATAAATACGTA
The DNA here is from genome assembly GCA_022758985.1 of Campylobacteraceae bacterium. GTDB lineage: Bacteria > Campylobacterota > Campylobacteria > Campylobacterales > UBA6016 > UBA6016. The sequence goes on along the minus strand of JAEMQC010000088.1, from coordinate 1,042 downwards.
ATACTAAGCGACATCATAGGATTAGAGGATTTTGACGGCGACATGGACTTCAAGGTGGCCGGAACGAGAGACGGCGTAACCGCGCTTCAGATGGATATTAAGCTTGGCGGTCTTGATTTTGAGCTTTTGAGGGCGGCTCTTATACAGGCAAAAGAGGGTAGAGAACATATCCTTGACATCATGGAAAAAGCGGCCGAGGATATAAAAATAAACGAATCGGTGCTTCCTAGCACAGAAATATTCCATATCGATACTGGCAAGATAGTCGATATTATAGGCCAAGCCGGTAAAACCATCAGAGAGATTATTGATAGGTTTGAGGTGGCTATAGATCTTGACAGAGAAAAGGGCAGGGTAAAAGTTATCGGAAAAGATAAGTCAAAGGTTGTCGGCGCAAAAGAGCATATCCTTGCAATCGCCAAACCAAAAGCTCCTGCGAAACTGTTCGAGCTTATCGAACCCGGCAGCGTGGTAAAGGGCAAAGTCAAAAAAATAGTTGATTTTGGCGCCTTTGTAGAGCTTCCAAACGGTCAAGAAGGATTAATGCATATCTCAAAAGTCTCCGACAAGAGAATCAATAACGTCAGAGACCACCTTTCTGAAGGTGATGAGATTGAAGTTAAGGTAATGGCTTCGGCGCAAAACAAAGTAGAACTCGCCAACGCTAAGTATTATTAAGCAAACGGCAGTTATAATGCCGCCCGCAAAGGTGTTTAGTAGGGATACGCAAGCCGAACCGACCTGTTGCAAAAAATTTTATGGAGATATGTAATGAAAAAAATCGTTCTTATGATTCTTGCTCTTGCTGCTGCTGCTTTCGCTGCTGACGGTGAAGTTGCAAACCAAACTCTTAAATCTGCGTCAATCATCGCTGCTGGCGTTGGTCTTGGTATAGCTGCTCTTGGTGGTGCTATCGGTATGGGTAATGCTGCTGCTGCAACAATCGCCGGTACAGCTAGAAACCCAGGAATGGGCGGCAAGCTTCTTACTACAATGTTTATCGCACTTGCGATGATCGAAGCGCAAGTTATCTATACACTTG
>JAEMQC010000021.1 GCA_022758985.1 Campylobacteraceae bacterium | reverse complement strand
GTAGTCGCAGTTGCTGGTATAAAAATATTTTTGGACAACCAAAAATCAACTATTGAAACAGCAACAACAAATCAAGTAAACCAAATAACGACGGGTACAACGGGTACGACAGGCAGTGGTACAGGTACAGGCAGTGGTCAGTAAAACCAAGAGGGGTTTCCCTCTTAGTTTTTTGATATTTTATTTTCTATCGCTTTTTTCTCAAACTCTTCTTTCTCTTTAACCGAATCCTTCATAAAACCTATATCGGTTTTCTCCGACGCATCTATGATCTCAGGCACTATAAAAAATGCCAGTTCGCTTTGTCCCTGCACGAAAGACTCGCTTCTAAAGAGAGCTCCGAGTACCGGAATATCGCCTAGCAGAGGTATCTTCTTGATAGCGTTCGAATCTTCAGAGTTTATCATCCCGCCGAGTACTATGACGCTGTTGTTTTTGGCTATGACGTTCGTGTCTATCTGCTTTGTCGTTGTTGCTGGGATTCCGTTCACCTTATTTGTCTGATCTAGCTTACTAGACTCGGTGTGTATCGTCATATTCACAAAGCCACCGTCCATTATCGTATTCGCCTTTAGGCCAAGCAGTATCCCGTAGTTTATCGGAATCAGGCTCGTATTGGCGACGCCGGACGAGGATATGCTCTGCGTCGTCACATATATAGTGCCGCCGGCGTGAAATTTGCCCTCTTTATTCTCCAGTACCGATATAGTCGTCTCGTCTAGTATCTTTGCCAGACTGTTTGTTTTCAAAAAGGAGAGCGTAGCCTCGAGGTTGAAGTACGGCCCTAGTATCCCGGCTATCGTAGTAAGTCCGCCGCTAAGCGTTACCGATTGGTCGAATACGTTTGCTATTGCGGGCGGAGGGTTTGGGTTTGGGTTTGTATTGAGCGTTCTTTGTTTTGAAGAAACTGCGGAGACCAAAAGCCCGTTTTGATACTCGTGCCCCACCCTATTTGTAAGCTCCACGACATACAATCTAGCCCTTACCATCACTGGCGGTTTTTTGATTTTGCTGATGTCTACAACGTCTTTTGTCGTATTAATGTCATTGGCGGCCAACAAAGACAAAAGAGTTTGCTTGTCTTTATCGCTCTCAAATACGCCGTCTAGTACGACTTTGTCATCCTTGTAATATATCTTTGCCTCTTTGGAGGTTTTGGCGATGGAGTTTTTGATAGGCTCCAAATCTTTTACGATGTTTACCTCTATCCTTTTTTTCTTGCCGTTTTTAAGAGTTATCAGCATCTCGGCCTTGCCATACTCTTTGGCAAACACCTCAAGCTCATCGTAAAGACCGGTGGAGGCGCTTTTTTGCACCTCTACTTTGATTTTTGCCGAGTCGGATACTTTTACTTTTTTGACCGAATCCTCCATGAAAAGGCTCGCAAAACTCATCTTTGGTATCTCGACGGCCTTGTCCGCAGCAAAGGAGAGGATGGCAAAAAAACATAGCAGTAAAAATTTTTTCATCTCGTTTTCCTTTTCGTTAATGGCACAAATATATCGATACGTTACAGTCGCTGCTGTTTTGTTCGTTGTATGCAGAGGAGGCGCTATTTATATTAAAAACCCCAAGCACAGGCGGGTCATAGCTAGACGATATCGTCACCACTATCTTGTTTGTAGAGCCCAAACAGCTTATATTCATATCGCTCGTCGTAGCCGTAGCGAAATATCCGAGCTTTACGGAGTTTATCCTGTTTATTACGTCGTCAGCCGTCTTTCCAGTAGAGAACATTCTGGCTACAATATTCGCCATCGTGTCCATATTGTTTTGCAGTCTAGATATATTGGAGTATCCTATTATGAGAAACAAAAGCGAAACGAACGCCACGAATATAATCATAAACGCCAAAAATTGATCTATAAATCCACTGCGTTTCATTTTTTATCCGCCGCTTTTACGGAACTCGACTCATACACCACCATAGGGACATCCGAGCCGGCTTCTTGATTTCTTCTAGGCGAAAATACCGGGATACCAGCTTTTGGCTTGATATTTTGGTCGACGATCGACTCTATCTTTTTTAGCGCTTCGTCGTTTCTGTTCTCGCCCGATAGAACCATCCAGATCATGTTGTTTTTGTTTAGTATCTCAAGCGTTTTTGATATTTCGCCACTGTTCATATCAAGCACCAGCTCCTCGGCAAAAACATATTGAGTAGCGTTTTTGTCTTTTTGGTTTTCGGCTTTTGATACCGGTTTTTCCTGACTGATACCGCTTCTTAAGAAGTCTAGCACCTTGACGCTTCTAGCCGTATAGACTATTTTATAGTCGTTTGTCATATTGTCTTTGCTCTCTTTGTAGACGCCGACTATATCTATCTTGTCTCCTTTTTTTAGGTTGAAGTTTGGATTTTGAAATAGCATAAAACGGATATTAAACCTGTCGCTCTTAGCGCTCAAATTGGTATCCATAACGGCCTGTATTTTTGCCAAGAGCTTATCCTCTATGATCGGCTCGTTGTAATAAATTGGCGTCTTAGCGTATTTGCCGATAATCTCTTGTTTTGTGAGAGGCCTAAACATTACGGCGCCTTTTGGCATATTTATCTGTCTAATATCACTCTCTTTTATCTGGCTCTCCAGGCTGATATTTCTATCCGCTACGAATACCGCTACGTTTTGCAAAGAGGCGCTCTTGGCTTCGTTGTATTTTTGGTTTAGATAGTACACCCCGCCAAGACTCCCCAGAAGCAAGGTTAAAAGCACGATGATCAAAAGGCTTTGGTTGTTTTTCACTTTTTTATTCCTCTCATTTAGTAATAGGCGGCATCAATGCGTCTGCCATCATAGGAAAGACTATGAAAGAGCCGAGTGCGGGCAAGATAAACAAAAAGACTATCATTGTTAGATACAGGTTCGTCACGGCCGCTTTTTTTTCTATCTCGAAAAACTCCGCATCTTTTATCTCTTTAGACTGCGTCTCAAAAATCGTTTTTACGCCGATACCGGTCTCTTCGGCCAGCTTCAAAAAATGGACGAAATTTGCCAAATTCTTACTACCCGTTCTTTTTATTAGATTGTTATAGGCGACCTCGCTCGAATAGGTGGATAGCTCCGTTTGGAGTATCCCTATCTCGGTCAGAAGGTCTTGGCTTAGTATCTCTTTGCATCTTGAAGAGACCTCTTTGAGGGCGTTGTTAAGACCCCCGCCCGCTTCCAAAATAATAATGACAAGGTCCAAAAAGGTAGAGAGACTCGAATCTATTCTTTTGGCCCGCTCGTTTTTTAGGGATGATAGATAGATGCCGGGCAAAAAGAGGGCTACGCAGACGCCGAATATCGCTAGCCCTATCGAAGCCTCTTTATCAAATACAAACCACGGGAACAGAGCCAAAAATAGCCCGCTGCCCCATGCGGCGTATTTTACTTGGTCGTATTCATTTTTGTTTATTCCGGCTTTTGCCAGTTTCCATTTGAACTCTTTGGATTTTTGCCCATGTTCAGAACCTTGCAAGAGTATGTCGGACTTATTTTCTTTTAGGACGGAGAGTATCCTGTTTATGTTTTTTCTTTTTTGCATCGAGACATACGTCAGATAGCCGCCAAACAAGGCAATCGCAAGAGCAGCAATAGCTATAAAAAACCCTAACATCAGCGCACCTTCGTAAGTATGCTATTTAGAAAAAGTCCAATGGATACCCAGACTATAGTGACCATAAACTCCAGTTTACCCTTGTCCGTTTGAAAGAAGTATTTGCTCATATTTCCGTTAAAGCTATTATCCATCATCACATATATAAGTGCGAGTATCACGATAATTAGATAACTGCCAAAGCTAGCTTCCCTGGTTGCCACATCTACTTTTCTCTGGAGCTTAATGCGGGAGTTTATAGACTCTTCAAGCTTTTCTAGAGTATTTGAGAACTTACCGCCGCTACTTCTGCCTATCACTACGGAGATACCAAATATCTGAAGTTCGCTTGAGTCGACCATCTCGTATATGGCGGCAAAAGCCTTCTCTTCGCCGACAATATCCTTCTCCCTTAGAAACCTTCCCATAATCTCCTGAAATACCTTGCTCTCGTTTGCATCTACAGACTTTTTGAGAGCCTGCTCAAAGCCTATACCGTTTCTCATCATCCTAACAAGCATAGAAATTGCCGAGGAGAGGGCTTGGTTAAAATCCCTTCTGCGTCTATTTACGGCGATAGAGAGAACAAAAAACGGAGCGTACCCGCCTATGCAAAAGCCCATGATTACCGAGATGACGTTGTCTATCATAAAATAAAAGAGCAATCCCCCGATAAGTGCGCAAAATAGGGCGGCGGTGAAAAATAGATACTCGGAGATAGTAAAACCGGCTTTTTTGAGGAGGGTAGCTATGTTTTGCGCTATCTTTATATTCTCAAACCGTTTTCTCTCTTTGTACTTGTAGGTATCGATAATCGACGCCTTGTTTGTCTGTAGCTCTTTTTTCATCGAGTAGACGAGCGCATATTTTTGGATGTTTTGCGCTATTAGATATAGAAGTACCGCCCCCGTAATCGAGGCGACCGCTAAAAGAGCTATCTCAACCAAGCAGGCACCTCAGATTCGGCCATCTGTCTATAATCGCCTGGTCTTTTTTGTAGATTCCTTCAAAAAAGGAGCTATCCCAGCCGCACATCCTAGACGGCGGATACTTCGCAAGCTCTTCCAACACCATCTCTTTTGTTATCTGGAAGTTCTCGTCAAATATCCTTTTATCCATGGTTACGCCGTAAAGCTCCATCTTTTTGATACATCTATTCGGTACCGACAGCGCAACGTGCGAGCCTACGATTTTTTTCTCATCCCCGTCTCTAGCCTCGCGTCTAAACTCGAATATGTCGGCGAGCGACACTACGCCGCCCTCTTCCATTCTCTTCTCAAGTTCGCTAATTTTAAGCACTTTTCTAGAACCATCCGGAAACCTGACAAGCTGCACGATAATATCCACCGCACTAACTATCTGCTGGCGGATAAAGTGGCTATTCGCTGAGGGCCTAGCCTCTAAATACATATTCTCTATCCTGATTACCGCCTCTTTCGTATCATCGGCGTGCACGGTCGTCATAGAACCAGGGTGCCCCGTATTCATGGCATTTAGCATAACGACAATTTCCGGCCCCCTACACTCCCCGACTATAATCCTTCTAGGGCTAGACCTCAGAGCGGAGCGGAGCAGATACTCGAGAGTTATCTCGCCTTTGCCTTCTTCGTTCGGCGGTCTCGCTTCAAAAGCCCTGACCGAGTGGCACGGCATTTGAGGCTTTAGCTCTTTGGTATCCTCGATAGTCAAAAGCTGGTCGTTCTCGTCGATAAACCGCGTCATTGCGTTTAAAAACGTAGTCTTCCCGCTACTCGTACCGCCCGAGACTATGACGTTTAGCTTACCCTCCATGGCTTTTATGAGAAAATAGGCCATCTTAAGATCCATCTGGTCGCCGTCTATAAGCGTTTCGATAAGAAGCGGCATCTCTCTAAACTTCCTAATCGTCACGTAGCTTCCGCCCGTAGCCGCAACGGGCGGTATCTGCACCTCTATCCTGGAACCGTCGTTAAGCTTGCTTGACGCTATCGGATGCGCTTCGTCAACCTTCCTGTTGTTTTCGGCGAGCATCTTATCTATCGTACGCCTAAGCTCTCTTTCGTCCCTAAAAAAATATGGCGTATTTATCGTCTTTCCATTGTAGATGATGTCTATATGGGCGCACGTATTGATAATGACGTCGTTGAGCCCATCTCCTGCTATCCTAAATATCGAGCTTACCGGGCCGTAGCCTTTGAGATTGTCGATAATAAACTCTATTATCTCGTCTCTCGTCGAGAGCTCTTTGATGTCAAATTCGCTCAAAAAGGACGGTAGCGTCTCTCTTAACTGCTCAACGGAGACGCTCTCCGTCGTTTTTAGCCTTGAGACGAACTTGTCGTAAATTTCGTACGCTTTTTTATTGAGCTCTTTTGAAAGATAGACGGCCGAAAACTTCAAATCCCCAAAGCTTCGGCCAGCCGGAGTCGGTTTTTTAAAAGATGGGGTATCCAAGACGACGGACGACGCTTTTTGCTCTTGCTGATTTGAGCTTATAATATCCCTTAGGCCCATTTAAACATGCCTTTTAGCTTATCTATAAGCGAACCTTCTGATGCTTGCGGCTCTTTTTTGACTTCACCGCTGTGTCCCTCCAGCTCGAAGTTTTGACTAGCCATCGCCAGCAATGCCTTATAAAAACTGGAGTTTTTGTACTGCGGATAAAGAAGCATCCCCTCATTCCACGCACCCCTCATACTCTCGGAGTCGTTCGGGAGAATGTTGTCAAACAGGGGTGCGCCGCTGCCGCCGTCACTTATGATCTGTTTCGCATCTGAGGGCGTTATGACGTTTGCGGAGTCGCTTCTGTTTACGACTATTTTTACTTTATCTTTCCATCCCGCCTTTGTCATCAGCTCTACGTACGTCTTCAAAATCGATATATTCGGCGTTTTTAGCTCGCTTACCACATATATCTCGTCGGCTACCTCTTGTATCGCCGTCTTTAGGTTTACGTCCTCCGCAAGACCCAAATCTATGATGACGACATCGAATACCTTCTTGGTAAAATACAAAAACTCGACAAAAAACGGTTCTTTGTCGTCGTGAAATACCAGCTCCCTATCGGTGTGCCTCTGGATACCGGGAATAAAATAGAGGTTTTGGGAGTACTTATACGCTCCGTTTTCCAACATATTTTTCTCGTCAAACACCGATATTCCGAATAGATCCACTATACTCTTATTTGCTTTTGGCATGCCAAAAAATATGTTACTAATCCCTTTCGTACTGGAGAGATCCATAAACAAAATATTTTTAAAAGGGTGGTTTTGTGAGAGTATATGAGCTATATTCATAGCTATCGTCGTAGTCCCAAGCCCGCCGCTAATTCCGGTAAATACCGAAATCCTTGAAAAGTTTTTTTGTTTTTTGATGACATATTCGCTTTTGGCTATAAACTCAAAAAGCTTCTCCGGCTTGTAGAGCTCAAACGGGATATACACCTCGACCCCTCTTTGTCCAGCCTCAAGCGCAAAAGCATAGCTGTCTGGCCCTATTACCATCGACACTATATTGGTAATTCTCAAAAATACCTTCGCCGCCTCTATCTGTGCAAGCGAGTTTACGACAAGCACAAAAACCGTATTTTTGTATTTGTTGTTATCGCTCTCTAGATAGGCTACGAAATACTCTATTCCTTCAAATATCGACAGATTGACGGACGAGATGCCCTCGAAATCTTTTTTTAGCCTCTCTATTATCTTCTCATCTTTGCCTACGACACAGACATTGAATTTCTTATCTTTCGTCTCTTTTTCAAACTCTTCTCTTGAAATACCTATAAGCTCTCTCACATAAAAACCTTTATTCTATAAGTCTAGGCGGCGTATATAACACCGTAAAATTGAGTTGCACGCTGGCGGTCGAGGATGTTTTTGAATCAGGCTTATTAACGATTAGCGAATCTATCCTGACCTTTATTATCTCCTGAATTATAGTATTTGTATTTTGTCCCGTACTCGTCTTGCTACCGTTTGAGACGGCTATATAAATCTCCGGTTTTGAATCAAGAGGCGGCACCACATAAGGCGTCGGCCAGTTGCTTTTTGTCTGAAGCGACGTCAAAATGGAGTTTAGATTGTCGGCGAGAGCGCTCGAGCTCGTAATACCCGCTGTTCTTAGTTTTAGCGTAGCCAAAGAGACAAAAGTGGCCGCATCCACAGTGTCATTATTAAAAAAGTTTGGAAAACCACTGCTGAGCCCGTTAAGCGTTTGGTTTATATTTCCAAAAGCCGGGTTATTGTCATTTTCCAATAGGGCAATACCCCCGGTTAAAACCGTATTTTGTGCGCCGAATATAATATTGTCCGCATACTTTAATGTCTTTTCGACACTACCGTTGCTAGGAGGGTACGTAGTCGTACCGTCATAGTTATAATACTGTGTTCTAGGAATCTCCAAAGGATAGAATGCGCCTAGATTGTTTGGATTATAGTTGACGCCCTTTACGCCGGCATTGTCAAACGTAAGCGAGAGCGTATCGCCGACCGTCAGATTTTTGTTGTTAATCAAAAATGGCGTTATCTTTTCACTACTTCCGGTGATAACCGCCGACGAATAAACGTTGTCGATATTTAGCGCATTTAGATTTAGCGCCCTCAGCCAAAACGTCTTAAACTCATAGTGAGGAAGCGTAGCGGTAACTTTCGTATGCCATGTATCAAAAGTAAATACAAGCTGCCCGCTCAAATCTTCTCCGAAAACTTTATTATTTACGCTTACGGCTCTAGCCGCCGCAATCGCCATCTGCTCATTTTTATTTTCCTGATAGTTTCTGGCAGCCGCCAAGGCTGCTTTTTCAGTTAGGTTTTTTGCTTCAAAATATGCGTTTTTGAGATACATCTGATCTGCAGCGCTTCCGGCCAAAATAATAAGCCCGGTTGTCAGCAAAAATCCGAGCAGGAACGGAACTATAAAACCGCATCTTTTCATAGCATACTCCATATTTTGGCGCTAAATAGATGTGTAACCACTGCTGCTGCAAACATAGCCGGAGCAAAGCCGGCAACTTTTGTTTTTAAAAACAGTAGCAGCAACAGATGTAACAAACCGGCTATTACAAAAAACAAAAACATATCACGAGCTCCAAGCAGAGCCGCACAAAGGGCGCCGAACCTGAGATCACCTCCACCAAAATCGGCAAAAAAGTAAAGCAGTATCAAAAAAATAGCCAAAACAATAAATACGGCGGCTATTTCGCTAAATATGTTACCTCTTTCCCAAAATCTTATAAGAAGCAACATGGCAAAAGACGGAATGGACAATCTATCCGAAATTATATGTTTTTTGTAGTCTATAACGGATATTGCACCGCCAATGACCACGAAAAACAAAAAGGAAAATGCCACCGCCCGCACCTTTTGTCTTGGTTTTTTATAACAAAACAAAATACCCTAAAAAGCTAAATCTATCTTTAAAAACGGGATGAAAATGCGACAAAAATACTATTTGATTCCAAAAGAGTCGAATTTTTTTACAAAACCTATATCGTTCATACCGACTACCTTTTTTTCTAGAAGCTTGCCTTGCGGAGCAAAAAAGAGTATATTCGGGGTCGCCCTGACCGAGTAGTCGCTTTACAAAAAGGACACCAATCCAACCCCTAGCACCACTACCGAATATTTTTTGTCGTTTTTAACAAGCGACTTGATGTCGTCGTACGGCTTTTTTTGTATATTCGCCGCGCAAAGCGCCCCTACGCACAAAATTAGCAGAAGAAGTTTTTTAAACATCATACCCTCCTTAAGCGGAGTATAGCAATGCTTTTGCAAGAAGCAAACCCGCTTTAAAATAACTTAATATTATCGGCGGGTTTGTTAAAAGAAGGAGATTAATTTTTAGGCGAATATTTTGACGAGCGCATAGCCGCCGACTACAAGCCAGACAAACAACGTTAACGCTAGGTATATAGGCTTCATGCCTACATTTTTTATCTTGTTTAGATTGGTCTCGATACCAAGAGCCGCCATAGCCATCGTAAGTAGGAACGTATCTATCGTATTTATCGTATCTACCACAGCTTTTGGAAGCAGGTTTAGCGAGTTAAAGCCTACGACTATGAGAAAATAGACGGCAAACCAGGGGATCATTATTTTTGCTTTTTCGGCGCTTTTTTTGCCTCCTCTTGAAAGGAAGAACGCCAAAGCGACAAGGAAAGGAGCAAGCATCATAACCCTAGTCATCTTGACTATTACGCCTGTATCTCCGGCCACTTGGCCTACGGCGCCGCCGGCTACTACCACCTGAGCCACTTCATGCACGGTTGCGCCTACATAAAGCCCGTACTGTTTTTCGCTAAAACCTAAAATTCCGGCATTAAAAATAACCGGATACATAAACATCGCTATCGTACCGAAAAGAACGACCGTAGCAACAGCCATCGAAACCTTGTAAGCTTCGCTTTTTAGCGTACCGTCCGTAGCTATGACCGCCGCAGCACCGCATATAGAAGCGCCAGAAGAGATAAGCATCGAAGAGTCCCTATCAAGCCCGAATACTCTTGTTCCAAGCTGCCATCCAAGAATAAAAGTGCCGACCACAATTATCGCGTCTATAATAAGCGCCTCTACGCCGACGCCGAAAACTTGCTGATAAGTCACTCTAAAACCATAAAAGACGATCGCAAATCTCAAAATATTTTTGGATGAGAAAACTACGCCTGGCGCCCATTCTGTGGGCAGCTTGTGCCTTAAGGTATTTGCGTATATCATACCAAATACTATAGCTACCACTAGCGGACTAAGCCCTAAGGATTTTACGAAACCCATATCGGCTATATACATCGAGGCAAATGCGAATAGCGATACAAACCATATACCGCTGAACGTATTTGCGCGATTCTCTTTTGAAAACGCCATAAATAAAACTCCCAACTTCTTATAAAAGATTATTATATCCAAAACTTAAAAATAAGTAAAATAAAATT
>JAEMQC010000005.1 GCA_022758985.1 Campylobacteraceae bacterium | reverse complement strand
AAATTTTAGTTTTTTGATACAATTGAGTGCCCCATCCCACTCTTGGCATACCACCTTCTGGCGGTATGCCTTAAAACTTCTTTATGATAAAATATCTCCAAAAATATAAATCCGCCAAATGATTGACAAAAAACTACTAGATCAGCTCTCAACCGAAGACAAAAGGCTATTTCTCGATACGCTCGATACGCTAATCAACCAGACCTACGTCGTAGAAAACGAATACAAAGAGCTAAAAGCCTCATACGAAGCGCTGCATAAAATCCTAAGCGAAATAATCGAGTTTTTGCCAACAGCCATCTGGGTGCTCGACGAACAAGGTAAAATATTTTTGCAAAACTCGACCGCAAAAACCCTAGGCTTCGACTACAAAAACTTCAAAAACAACGGTGAAGTAGAGATAGATGATAGATCCTATCTAATAAAATCGGTAAAACTCGGCAACAAGACGATAGTCTCCGCAACCGACATAACGGAGCAAAAGAGGACTCAAAGGCTGGCATCTATGGGGCAGATGGCGGCGCATCTGGCGCACGAGATAAGAAATCCGGTAGGCAGCGTAGCCATACTTGCATCCACGCTCCATCCTATCGTAGCCGACAATATAAAACCGGTCGTAGAGGAGATAAAAAAATCGATCTGGAGAGTGGAGCGCATCATCAAAGCTACGCTTTTATTTACAAAAGGGGTTGCAATTAAAAAAAGCCCTTTTTCGCTAAAGACGCTCGAAGAGGAGATGAGAAGTTCGATAGGGCATTACTCTTACTCAAAAGAGATAGAGTTTGAATTTTTGCTGCCAGATATAAATATAAACGGTGATTTGGAGCTTCTCTCTATGGTTATGCAAAATCTACTGTTTAATGCGATAGACGCGATAGAAGACACAAGAGAAGAGAGCGGAACGGTCAGAGTTTCACTTGAAGACGACAAAGAATTCTATCGTCTGGTAGTCGAGGATAACGGGGCTCCTATAGCCGATAAGAGCATTATATTCGACCCGTTTAAGACGACAAAAACAAAAGGAAACGGTCTTGGCTTGGCGCTTTCACTTCAAATAGCCGCAGCACACGGCGGCAAGATAGAGCTAAGAGAGCCGAAGACCTTCGTGCTCTCGATCTCTAAGGCTATTTGACGTTAATACCCGAAGCTAGGCTTTTTACGGTATCGGCTATGCTTTGCCTCATAAAAGGCTCTAGTTCTTTTTTAAGAGCCTCGCTTTTAAAAAGCGGCTCGCTCCATTTTTGCTCGTCGTATTTGTAGTTTTTCGTTACTACGCCGTACTTGTTTGAAATCTTTACTTCCAAAAGAAGCTGGAGTCTCAGATTTTTGCCAAAGAGCTCTCCTTGCGTATAATCTGCGCTTAGATTTTTGATAATAAACAGATATGACAAATCGGCGTCTTCAGGCTTCGATACCGGCGCAAAACCGGCCGCCCTCATCTCTTTTTCGAATGCCGCACCAAACCATTTTGCCATATCCTGCGACGTAGTTATAGTACTTAAAAGCTCACCCTCTTTGTTTCTAACCGCACCTAAAACGCTTTTGTCCGCCCTCTCGTCTTTTACGCCCTCTAAAAACGCTTTTGCGTAAGCCTTCTCGCCCATATATATAGATACAGGCTCGGAAAATTCTATGTTCGTACTTTTAAAAGAGCAGCCGCCGACTAAAATAGCTGCAGCAGCTAGCGTCAAAACCGCCAACGTTCTCATGCCTACCTCCCGAAATATTTATTCACGAGTTCTGAAATCTCAGTCGGACTCGTCTTTTGCATAAAGTGGTTTGCTCCGAGCGAGAGCGCCATATTTCTATTTGTATCCCCGCTCATAGAGGAGTTGACGGCTATCGGGATCTTCTCCAAAGACGGTTTGCCTTTTATTCGTTTTATGACCTCAAATCCAGATACCTCCGGCATCTCCAGGTCGGTAATTATAAGAGCACATTTTTGCATCTCCTCTTCGTTGTTTTCTATAAACTCGATGAGTTTTCTGCCGTTGTCAAAAAATCTATGCTTGACGCCTATTTTCGTCAAAATCTCTTTTAGTACCTTTGTTGCGACGACGGAGTCCTCGGCTATCAATAAAAACTTGTCTGTATCTATGTTGCCGGTTTCCAAAACCGCAGTTTTGACCTCTTCCTCGAGGAATGGAAAGACCTCCGATATCATCTTTTCGATGTCGACTATCTGAACAAGAGAGCCGTCTATATAGTAGGTATGATTGTTGATTTTTTTATCAGACTCCGCACCCATAGCCATAGATGGAAATATCTCGTCCCATCTTTTGGTAAGTATCCTGTCCGCCCTATATATCCTAATTCCTACGAAAACACCGGAGAAATCGCATAGCATAACTTGCGAATTTTTTGGGTCAAGCCCGGCATGCCTGAGGTCTTCCGACTTGCCAATGCGATAACTAAACCATTTTTTCATATCCACCAAAGGAACGGTCATATCCCTAACCGTAATAAGTCCCTCCAAAAGCGCACCCTCCTCATGACCTACAAGAGTTGGCTGTTTATCGTACTTGATAATCTCTTGGACCTTAAAGACGTTTACAGCAAAAAGCTCGCCGCCCTCTTCGAGCCTGAAGCAAAGATATTGCACCTCGTTGTTTTTGTGAAGGGCCGTCATTCTGTCTATTGAGTTCATATTCGCCATTTACCCATAGTGTAAAAAATTGTCAATAAATGAGTTTACTTTAATTATGCTAATAAAGAGCGCAAAGCTCATTTTTTTAAAACCTTTTTAGTGTTATAATCAAAACTCAGAGAAAAAATAGGTGGTAAGTTATGCAAGGTCTAGATCTAGATGATATTATTTTTGGCGGTTCGGTGCTAAAAAAACTGCTTGAAGTACTGCAAAACGCAAATCAAAACCTTGTAGAAGTAGAGATAGAGAGTTTTCTTGCAAGAGTAGCGGCCACGGAGATGCTCCTAGAACAAAAAGGCGTAACCGAAGCCGAGATCAAAAGCTTTATTTTTGAAAATCAGGACGAAGTAAACCAGCACGTTAACTCTCTAGCGCTTACGCTAACGGCGGACATAGTCAGCAAAAATGAATAAAGCCGTTACGGCAATAATACTCTTTTGTTCGCTTCTTTTTGGGGCGGAGGAAGGGGCTTTGTCGTGGAATTTCAAAGACGAGGTAGAGCTCAAAAAAGACCAAACGGCGCGCTATCAAATAGCGATAGACAACAAACTCTATACGCTCGATTTTCGCTGGACGCTTTTTATAAACGACGGTCTCGTGATGCTCTACAAACTAGAGAAGTTTCCTTACCAAAACATACTATACAAAGACCACAAGCTAAACAGCTTCAAGATTGTATTGAAAAACCGGGCCGAAAACGCTTTATATAAGCCGTACGCCCTTATCGTATTCAAAGATTTCGACGCCAAGACAAAAAAGGCGACGTTATCCCTGTTTATCAAAGACGACAAAAGATCCGTGCAGGCGGAAAGAGTTTTACCAAAGGCGAACTGAGTGCTTGAGAAAGTAACGGCAAAATTAGACGAAATTGTAGCTGAGCTAAAAAATGAGAGCGTAAGAGCGCTTTTTTCGCAAGTGGGCGGCGGAAAGATGCTGCGCCCAAGACTAATGCTAAAAATCAGCCAAAACGAACGTATATATGAACTTGCGGCAATAGTAGAGCTGATACATATAGCTAGCCTTCTGCACGACGACGTTATAGACGCTTCGATGCTAAGACGCCAAAAGCCGACCGTAAACGCCACGGATGGCGACAAAACGGCCGTTATGCTAGGTGACATACTCTACTCCAAGGCTTTCTCGAAACTGGTATCGTTCCCGTCCGAGATAGCTTATAAAATATCAAACGCCGTTACCCTTCTTAGTCTCGGAGAACTAGAAGACGTAGAGATGTCCAAAGAGCTAAACACCGATGAAGACAAATATGTAGAGATGCTCTATAAAAAAACCGGCTCCCTTATAGAGGCGGCAGCCGTAGCAGCCGCTATACTAGACGGTATAGACCATAACGGCATAGAGATATACGCTAAAAATATGGGAGTCGCCTTCCAGATAATAGACGACATCCTAGACATCACGGCTGACGAGAAAAGCCTTGGGAAAACGCCTTTTAGCGATTTTAAAGAGGGTAAAACCACGATAGCCTATATGCACCTATACAAAAACGGGGACGACGCCACGAGGAGCTTTTTGGACGGAATATACAAAAAAGAGCTCTCTGCGGCAGAGATAGAAAGATTAGGATTTGAGTTTAAAAAACACGGTTCTATAGAGTACTCTCTAAAAGCCGCCAAAAAAATCACCGAGGAAGGAATAGCTGCGCTATACGCTTCCGATATAGACGAGGGGCTCAAAAACTCACTCGCCGAAATAGCAAAAAACCAACTAAATAGACTTTTCTAAAGGCGTTCGATGCACTATTTGACAGTAAGCTTTTCTCATAAAAACAGCGACATAGCGGTCAGGGAAAAACTTGCTTTTACAGATACCTCCAAGGAAGAGGCGCTAAGCGGCTTAACAAAAAACGAAGCGATATCGGAAGCCATCATAGTATCCACATGCAACAGAGTGGAGATACTAGTCAGTACAAGCAATACCGAGTGTGCCGCAGATGCCATCTTTGATATACTACAAAAACACTCTAGGCTAGATAGAAATGAGCTCGAAGAGAGGGCGGACGTATTTGAAAACGAAAGCGCCGTGCACCATCTGTTTGCAGTAACGAGCTCCCTTGATAGCGTCGTAATAGGTGAAACGCAAATAGCCGGACAAATCAAAGATGCGCTCAAATTCGCAAATGAACGAGGATTTTGCGCAAACAAGCTAAATAGATTGATGCAGTACGCTTTCAAATGCGCCGCTGAGGTTAGAAACCAGACCGAAATAGCAAAAAAACCGGTCTCCGTCGCAAGCGTCGCCGTAGATAAGGCAAAAAAGATGCTCGGCACATTGGAGGGGCATACCGGCGTCGTTATAGGCACCGGGGAGATGGGCGAAATCACCTGTAAATACCTCTTGGCCAACGGCGCAAACGTCATCTTGGTCAGTCGAAGCCGCCAAAAAGCCGAAAAGATGGCGCTAGAACTCGGATGCGGGGCTAGCGGAGCGGAGTTTTCGGAGGTTTCGCGGCTAATCAACGAGCATACGCTTCTATTCTCCGCCACCGGAGCGGACTATCCGATAATACAAAACGATATAGTCGAGAAGAGAGATTTTCACAGATACTGGTTTGACATATCTGTGCCGCGCGACATTGAAATAAGCGGATTTGACAATATAGACGTAGTGACTGTAGATGACCTCAAAGACATAGTAGAGCAAAACCAGATGCTGCGCGCCGAAGAGGCCAGGATAGCGTACGGCATAGTCGGCAGATATACGATGGAGTTTTTCAGATGGATAAACACTCTTAGCGTCGACCCAATCATCAAGGAGCTGCGCAAAAAGGCGCAACAGATAGCAGAAAAAGAGATAAAAAACGCAATCAAAAAAGGTTTTTTTGCGCCTCAGCAAGAAGAAGAGATAACAAAGCTCTTACACAGCGCATTTAAGAAATTTATGCACGACCCGACGGTGAACCTAAAAGCGCTCGCCAACAGCCCGAAACTCGAAGAGGTGGTAGAGTCACTCAAATATCTGCACAATCTATCCGACGAGGCAAAACTAAAAGGTACGCACAAATGCACATACCAAGAAGACGAAGCAAAAGGATAATAAAACGATGAAATTTTCTAGAACTCTTATAAATACGATAAAAGACTATAAAACAGAAGGCGAAGAGCAAGGACTAAAAAGCCAGGAGTATTTGACGAGGGGCGGCTTCATACTTCAGATAGCAAGCGGCATCTACGACTTCTTACCGCTTGGCAAAATGATGCTTGACAACATCCAAAATATCATCAAAGAAGAGCTTAATAACGCCGGATGCGTAGAGGTAGACCTTGCGTTCGTCTGCCCCGAAGAACTTTGGCAAAAATCAGGCAGGGCCGAAAAATACGGCAAAGAACTACTTAGAATAGACGATAGAAAAGGACAGAAATTCGTTTTATCACCTACTTGCGAAGAGCTGATGGTCGAACTGGCGAAATCTAAGATAACGAGCTACCGCCAGCTACCGATGAATATCTACCAAATAAAGCTAAAATTCAGAGATGAGCTAAGGCCTAGATTCGGGCTTCTAAGAGGTCGAGAATTCGTTATGAAAGACGGCTACTCTTTCCACGAATCCGAAGAGGATATGTTAAGAGAGTTTCACCTGATGGAAGAGACTTACAAAAAAATATTTAGGCGGCTTGAGCTGGACTTCAAAGTCGTCGAAGCCGATAGCGGTGCGATAGGTGGTAGCGGAAGTAAAGAGTTTATGGTGTTAGCAAACGCCGGCGAAGATACGCTAGCCATCTGCAAATCATGCGAATATGGTGCGAACGTGGAGGCGGCAAAAAGAAAGCCGAAAAAAAGAGCTAGACTAGATGCGACGACAAGTGAAGAGGTCTATACGCCAAATACAAAAACCATAGTCGAGCTATCCAGCTTCTTTGGCGTCGAAGCCGGCAGATTTGTAAAAGCGGTCGTAAAAGAGGCTATTTACGAGGATGCAAATAAAAACACCCCGATAGTTTTCTTCATAGCAGGGGATGACGAGCTAGAAGAGACAAAGGCGCTAAATGCGTCCGGCGCTCTAGCGCTTCTAGACATAGATGAGGCCGGGCTAAAAGAGAGATATCCGGACAAAAACATAGCCTTAGGATATGTGGGGCTTGGCGTAGAGTGCGAATATTTCGTAGACTCCGAGCTAC
This sequence comes from Campylobacteraceae bacterium, assembly GCA_022758985.1. Taxonomy (GTDB): domain Bacteria; phylum Campylobacterota; class Campylobacteria; order Campylobacterales; family UBA6016; genus UBA6016. Next base: position 3,762 of record JAEMQC010000005.1, on the reverse strand, counting down.
TTGATAGAAACGATATGATAACCGGAGCAAACAAAGCCAATTATCACATCAAAGGCGTAAGCGTAAAAGCCCCGATAGAGAGAGTTAAAGACCTTGTGCTAGTCGAGGAAGGGGACGCTTGCCCGCAATGCGGCGCCGATCTATCGTATGCCAAAGGCATAGAAGTAGGACACATCTTCCAGCTTAGAACTAGATACTCCGAGCCGATGGGTGCGAAATTTTTGGATAAAAACGGCAAAACCCAGCCTTTCATCATGGGTACGTACGGTATAGGCGTCAGCCGTCTAATATCGGCGATAATCGAGCAAAACTCGGATGAAAAAGGGTGTATACTACCGTCATCTATAGCGCCGTACCAAGTAGATATAATAGTCTCCAACGTTAAAGATGCTACACAGTTTGAAGCGGCATCAAAAATATACGAAGAGCTAAAAAACGCCAAAATCAGGGTGATTTTGGACGATAGAGACGAGAGATACGGCCACAAAATGGCGGACTTTGAACTGATAGGCTTTCCTTATGCGCTGATAGTCGGTAAAAATATAGCCCAAGGCGGCGTGGAGATAGTAAACAGAAGAACACTAACAAAAGAGCCGTTCTCTTACGAAAACGCAAAAGACGAACTCATAAAAAGAGTAAAGGGAGATCTAAAATGCTAAAAAAAGCCCTGCTTACAGGAGCGCTCTGCCTGAGCGTATTTGGTGCGACCAACAAGGAGATAGAGGATTATAAATTCTCGCTTTATAAAAACTCCAAACAGGCGACGATAAAATCTGTAAAAGTACTATCCAGAGAAAACCTAAACGGATACGCCGGATGGGAAGCGGCCACAATACTGTTAGAGTTCACGATAGACAAAGAGGGCAAAAAGCAGACGATAAAAGTCGCCGATATGGTATTTGTCAAAGGCGACCTTATGGCGGACGAGCTCGTAAACTTAAAGAGCGGCAAAACGCTAAAGGATACGTTTAGGCCAAAACCGGACGCTTCTTACTATGACGCCGAACACCTAATAGCGGGGAATAAGGACGCAAAGACGAAGGTGCTAGTGTTTAGCGACCCGCTTTGCCCTTTTTGCAGAGATATGGTGCCGGACATCATAGGCGCAGCCGTAAAAAATCCCGCAAAACTGGCCATCTATCACTACTCTTTTCCGCTTCTGACAATCCATCCCGCATCCGAGCATATCGTAAAAGCAGAGATAGCGCTAAGAGGCAAGATAAAAAACAAAGCGGAGTTTTATACAAAGCTCTATAAGACCGGGGTAGAGCCAAACGAACCTAGCGAAGAGAAGGTAGCCGCAAAACTCTCGTCCGAGCTCGGCGTAAAACTGCAAAAAAGTGATATGGACGCCAAAGAGACCGTAAAAGAGTATGACGAAGAGATGCAAAAAGCGTACAAAATCCTAATCAGAGGCACGCCGACTGTATACGTAAACGGCGAACTAGACTCAAACAAATCCAAAATAAACCAACTAATAAAAGAGCTTTCAAAATGAAAAAACTAATCATCGCAACAAGAGCCTCAAAACTAGCCCTTTGGCAGTCAAACCACATCAAAGCGGAACTTGAAAAGGCGCACCCCGGTCTTACGGTGGAGCTAAAACCTATCAAAACGACCGGCGATAAGATACTAGATACTCCTCTGGCTCTCATAGGCGGCAAAGGGCTTTTTACAAAAGAGCTTGAAGAGGATATGCTAAATGGGGGCTCGCATATAGCGGTACATAGCCTAAAGGACGTTCCGACAAAATTTCCGGATGGGCTAGTACTTGCTGCGGTAACAAAAAGAGAAGATCCTAGGGATTGCTTTTTGTCTTTCAAATACGGCTCATTATCCGAGCTGCCTCAGGGTGCCGTAGTCGGAACTACGAGTCTAAGAAGAAGGATGCAGCTAAAGGCGGTGCGCCCGGATCTTACGATAACGGATCTGAGGGGAAATATAGATACGAGACTTAAAAAGCTGGAGGACGGCGAATTTGACGCTATCATCTTAGCAACTGCCGGAATTAAAAGACTAGGGCTTATAGAGGGCGTAAAATACGCAGTGCCGATAGAAAGAGACGTAATGACGCCCTCGATGGGGCAGGCGGCGCTTGGCATAGAAACGATAGACGACGATGAAGTGATAGATATAGTATCTGTACTAAACGACGAAAACTCAATGATAGAGACGACGATTGAGCGAGATTTTGTCGATAGATTGGAAGGCGGATGCCAGGTACCAATAGGCGTAAACGCAAAACTCGACGGCGACACGGTAGAGGTCATGGCTATTATCGGTATGCCTGACGGCTCCAAATCGATGAGCAAAAGCATCACGGCATCTGCAAAGGAGTATGAAGATATAGGCGCCAAGCTTGCGAACGAATTTTTAGAAGAGGGAGCCGGAGAGCTGCTTAGAGATGCCTGCAAAATGGGCGAAGCGATCCTAAAAAAATAGATGAAAGCCGCCCTTTTAGATTTTTACGAGAACAGAAAGAGATATTTAGAAGGGCTAGACGGCGAGCTTATAGACGACTCTATCGTATATGATAGGGCTTTTGGCTTTTGCGAAGATGCGATAATGTTGATAGGCGAAGCGCCGGGAGAGAGTGAAGCTAGAGAGGGAAGGCCTTTTTGCGGACCGGCCGGCAAAAATCTGGCAAAGCTAGTAGAGAGCTGTGGCGTCAAAAGAGAGAGATTACTAATTAGCAACGCTTTTGCTTTTAGAACACTAGAATATTCAAAGAGCGGCGTCAAAAACAGAACCCCGAATACGCAGGAGCTAAAAATAGGGGCGAAGATGCTTATCGAAGAGATAGGTATCGTAAAACCAAAAATGATAGTTCTTCTGGGTGGGAGCGCCGAAAAAGCTTTTTTGAAGATAGAAGACGATTTGCTTAAAAGCGCATTTAGATCGCTTCAAAAGCATGAGATAAAAGAGATTTCATACGATAATAGGTCGCTCTTTATAGCCAAAACCCACCATCCAAGCCCGCTCGTGTTTAATAGAGCAGATAAAAGAGCCGAGCTCTATGAATTTTTTTTGCGACTAAATGAATACGCAAACTAACAAAGACGGGATTATCGGCTTTTTAGCCTCCATAATCATTCACGCCCTGCTTCTTGCCTTGGCATACTTTCTTATTTTCAAAAAGCACGATGCGCCGCCTAGAGTCGAGAGAAAAGTATTAAATCTAAGCCAATTTAATAAAGAACCTTTAGAGCAAAGTATGCCAAGCCAACCCGTAGAGCCGTCACAGCCGACAAAACCCTCTCCAAAAAAACCGCTACAAAAAAAGGAAATAAAAGAGCAAAAGGAGCCGTTAAGAAAAAATGCAATAACTAAAAAAATAGAACAAAGAGAGCAAAACAAAACGGCTCCGAGCACGCCGAGTAAGCCATCCACAAGCTCGCTTTTGTCAGCATTAAACAGCGAATTTAAAACGATGAAAAAAGAGGTCGGCGGACCTATCAAAAAACTTTACGGCGAAGAGTACGAGAGACTATCCCCGGAAGAGAAAAAGTTTATCAAAGACAATCTGGGTTCTATCGGCAAAATAACCGAAAAATATCTCAGATATCCGGAAATGGCCGGTAGAATGGGACAACAAGGCACTAGCGTAGTAGAGTTCTATCTACATCCAAACGGAGACATATCGGATCTAAAACTGTTAGATAGCTCCGGCTATAGAATGCTAGACAAAAACTCGATAGAGACGATAGAGATAGCCTACAAAGACTACCCGAGACCGACGGTAAAAACAAAAATTAGGATGTT
>JAEMQC010000026.1 GCA_022758985.1 Campylobacteraceae bacterium | reverse complement strand
CGGAATCAAAGAGATTGTGGAGATAAGAAGCTCTTTTTTGGATACTACGGGATAATCTGATTTTGATTAAACAAACGAATTATGCGTATGCGGCGATTGTTGTTTCTGTTTTGTATGCCGTGTTTAGCGCCATATACAACGCTTTTTTACCTATATATGTCGACGAGGCTTACTACTATCTATGGAGCAAGCGCCTTGCTCTCGGCTATCTAGACCATCCGCCGATGGTGGCGTATGCGATAAGACTATTCACGCTTTTTGGCGATTCTGTCTGGCAGATACGCCTTGTAAATGTTTTCTGTTTTTTTGGCGCCGCTTTTTTTGTTTTTAAAAGCGCCGAATATTTATTTGACAAGAAGTCGGCTTTTTATGCATTTTTGATTTTTGTTTTTTCCCCTGCCGTTACGATAGGGCTTACGATTACGACGCCGGATAGCCTGCTTGTGTTTTTTTGGGCGGCCTCGTTTTACTTTGCCGTTAGGGCGTTTTTCGGTAATAAGAGATTAGATTTTGCTCTTGCCGGAGCGCTCGGCGCCGCCGCACTTGCTTCTAAATATACCGGGATTTTGCTATTTTTTTCATACTTTTTGTTTATTGTTTTCAAAAGACCTAGATTGTTTGCTGATTTTAGAGTGTACCTAGCTGTTATTTGCGCTCTTTTGGTCTTTTCACCCGTTATCATTTGGAATATACAAAACGGTTTTGAGAGTTTTGCCTTTCAGTATGGGCACGGTACGGCAAGCGTAGAGACGCCTATTAATTTTGCATTTAATGTAGAGTTTTTGGGCGGCATGTTTGCAGTATTTGGTCCCGTGTTTTTTGGAGCGCTTTTGTATTTGTTTGCTAAAAAAGAGTTTTATAAAGATGAGAAGCTGTTTTTTGTATTGCTCCCGGCGCTTTTTACGCTACTTTTTTTTCTATACAAAGGGCTTTACAAAAAAATGGAGCTCAATTGGGCGGCTCCCGCTTTTATATCGGCCTCATTGGTTGTTGGGGTATATATAGCAAAAAACAATATGAAAAAGACGCTCATCGTAGGGCTGGCGCTATCACTTTTTATAGGCTCTGTGGCCAGATTTCCGTCGGCTTTTGGTTTGTCGGGAGCACAAAACCCACATGAGAGGCTTTTTGGATACGAGGAGGTGGCAAGCAGGATTACGCAGCTTGGCGGCGGCGATGTGTTTGCGGATCATTTGACTTTGGCTGCTGTCCTAAGCTATCATCTAAAAAAAGATGTTTATATTCCCACGTCTACTAGAAAAAGCGAATTTGATAGGTGGCAAAAGGGGATTGACTTTGCTTCAAAATCCGGTATTTATGTCTCTAAAGACGATAGGCTTTCCGAGCTAAAGAGCATATGGAAAAATGCCGAGCTTATAGAAGAGTTTAAGGCACATAAAGATGGTTTCAGGGATAAAACTTTTTATATTTATAGGGTTTCAAATTGAAGAGACTTTTAAAAAATGAACTTTTTAAAACAGGGATAAAAATCGGCTTTGCCGTCCTTGCGTTTTGGTTTTTGTCCAAAAAGCTGGACTACGAGCAGTTGCCGGAGCTTTTTTATTCGATGAATCCGTGGATGTTGTCGCTTGCCATTGTGTTACAGTTTGCGTCGATCGCTATCGCCGCTTTTAGATGGCAGCTTGTTATGCACTCGCTTGGCTTTGGCGGCAGCTTCGGATTTTACCAAAATCTATACTTCAAAGGCTTTTTCTTCTCGCAAGCTCTTCCGGGAAGTGTTGGCGGCGATGCTATACGGCTTTTGGCTTTAAAAGATGCGGGCTACAAGGTCGGCGACTCGCTGTATGGGATATTTATAGATAGGGTTGTGGGGCTAACGGGGCTTCTTATTATCAGTCTTTTTGCCCTCTTTTTTGCACCAGCGTATCTGACCGAGCCTATCAAATACACGGTGTTTATGATAAGTTTTGGCGGGTTGGTCGGCTTCATAGGACTCCTTTTTGTCCACAAGCTTTTTGATTTTACCAAGATGCCGAAGCTTCGTATATTGGGAGAGCTGTCCCGTAGATTTTATGTGGTATATGAAGGCGCCTACAAGACTACAAAGCAGGTGCTTTTATCGGTTGCAATACATCTTTTGTCGCTTCTTTGCGTCTACTCAATATCCCTATCGGCAAACCTCGGTGTTGAATTTGGCGCTTTCTTGTGCCTTATGCCGTTAGTTATCCTACTAACTATTCTCCCTATATCATTTGCCGGCTGGGGCGTTAGAGAGGGTGCGATGGTCGGGCTGTTTTCGATGAGCGGAGCGTCTAAAGAGGCTATAATGGCAGTTTCCATAGCGTATGGCGTGATACTGATAGCGTCATCCATTCCGGGGTTTTTTGCCTGGATAAAATCAAAAAATATAGCGTAAGGCGGTGAGATGAACGTAGATTTTATGCGAAAAGTGGATTATTGGGTCGGCGTCCCGCTATGCTTTTTGTCCACTTATCTTTTAAAGCAACTCCATGCACTACAAGTTCCAAAAAAGCCTAAAAACGTCCTACTCATCGAACTTAGCGAGATGGGGAGTACGATACTTTGCGACCCGATGATGCAAAAGCTCAAGAATGAGGGGTGCAAGCTACATTTTGTCATCTTTCGCAAAAACGAGCCCAGCCTCCGTCTCTTAAACACCGTATCCAAGGACAACACCTTTACCATTAGGGAGGACTCGCTCTTTACCCTTGCCTTTGATGTGCTTAAATTCTTAGTATGGTGCAGGAAAAAAAAGATAGATTCCGTTATCGACCTAGAGCTTTTCTCCCGTGTTACGGCGCTTCTGACAGGATTTAGCGGAGCGGTAAACCGTGTCGGCTTCCACGCTTTTGAGAGCGAGGGGCTGTATAGGGGTGATATGCTCACACACAAAGTCGCCTACAATCCGCATATGCACATAGCCAAAAACTTCATATCGCTCGGGAATGCGCTACTAAGCAACAAAAAAGAGAGGCCATACTCCAAAAAAGCCGTAACGGACGAAGAGATAAAACTCAAAAAAGCGGAGATTTCAGATGAGGCAAAAGAGGGTGTCATAGCAAAAATCAAAGCGGCGATGCCAATATATGACGGCTCACAAGAGATAGTCATCTTCAACGCCAATGCCTCCGACCTTATGCCGCTACGAAGATGGCCAAGAGAGTACTATATTGAGCTAGGGCGCAAGCTGCTTGAAGCGTATCCCAACATCATCATTTTGCTAACGGGTGCGCCGAGTGAGCGAGAAGGGCTAGATGTCATCCGCCAAAACCTAGGTGAGAGATGTGTCAACTTTGCTGGCAGTACGACTTTTGCAGAACTTGCTCCACTCTATGCCGTAAGCCGCTTGATGCTTACAAACGATAGCGGCCCCGCACACTTTGCGGCTGTGACTGACCTACCGACGTTTGTATTTTTTGGCCCAGAGACTCCTGCGCTTTATGGCAGTCTTGGCAACTTCACGCCGATATACGCCCATCTTGCGTGCTCCCCGTGCGTATCTGCGGCAAACCACCGCAAAAGCGCATGTGATGACAACCAATGTGTGAAGGTGATAACTCCTGATTTTGTGTATCGCATGCTGAAAAAAGAACTAGATAGTTAATGGCGCAAAAAAATATCATTATCCTCATAGTCGCCTTTACACTGTTAAGGCTGATTGCTGCGCCGTTTTTCGGATATGGGGTGGATGAAGCGCACTATGTGTTATATGCCAAACATCTCTCTCTAAGCTACTTTGACCATCCGCCGCTTGTTGGTTGGACACACTATGTTTTTTCGTTTTTTGGCAGCGGCGAGTTTTGGGCTAGGGTTCCCTCGATTTTGCTCGGCGCTCTCAACAGCTACCTTGCGTATTTGCTCCTAAAAGACAAAGATGAGAAGGCGGCGCTTTGGGCGGTAGCGGCTCTTAATGCCTCTTTGGTGTTTGGCGTACTGTTTCTTACGCTAATGCCTGATTCTCTGCTTATCACAATGATGTTGCTGCTTGTTTTTGCCGTAAAAAGGATTCAAAATCAAACAACTGCCGTAAATTATCTCCTCCTCGGCGTTGTTTTCGGTCTTTTGGGGCTAGCAAAATACACGGCAATACTTTTTGTCCCTGCTTTTATAGCTTATCTGTTTTGGGTTCGACGCACTGATATACTTTTTTCGCCGAAGCTTTTTATCTCGTTTTTTACGGCTCTTTTGCTCATCTCTCCGGTAATAATCTGGAATATACAAAACGATTTTTCAAGCTTTGCGTATCAGGCATCACATGTTAGCGGAGGCGAGGGCGGAGGCTTTAAAAACTTTTTTATCTCCCTCGGGCGGCAGTTTGCGGCTTATAATCCAGCGCTTTTTATCGTAGCTTTTTACGGATTATATATGGCTCTCAAAAAACGAGAGTTTAGGCTTGAAGCTTCGTTTGGGCTTGCTGTGCTTATTTTTATGTTTATTTCGCAGTATCGCCAAGTTGCCCTTCCACATTGGATTAGCCCGTTTTTTGCGCTATTCATCCCTGTGGGGGCATTTTATCTATACCGTGAATATCCGAGATTAGCTAGGTGGGTTGTAGGCGTAAGTGTTGTGCTTGCCGTTATCGTCCATGCCGAGCTTATATTTAAAGTTGGGCGCTTTGAAGATTATAAATCTCCTTTTAGGGATATAGCGGGATGGAGCGAAGCTTGCGCCGAGGCCTCAAAAAGGCTTGAAGAGGTTAAAAGCGTCAATAAAGCCCTGGCGGTTACGAACTGGACGGTTGCTAGCAGAGCAATAGTCTACTCTAAGGCGCCGGTCTATCTAATAGACGAGCGAAAAGACCAGTTTGATATATGGGAAGAGGGCTCCCCCGTCGGCAAGGATCTTTTGTTTATAAACCCAAAGACGTTTCATAAAGATATAAATGCGAGTTTTATTTGCGGTGGATACGAAAAAATAGGCTCATATGAGGCAAAAATAAGGGGCGGTATAGTAGATACGTTTGAGTTCGAGCTGTGCAGAGATTTTAGGGGTATTAGATGAGGCTTTTTTGGTTTTTCCTCTCGTTTGTAGCGGTCGCCTCTTTTTGCGCTTTTAGCTATCGGTCGTTAGATATTGCCGTCGCAGAGTATTTTTATACGAGTAGGCCTTTGGAACAGTTTTTCGAAGCGGCGACAAAACTTGGCGAATCAAAATGGTATCTTCTGGGCTTTGGGGCTATGGCCGTTGTTTTTAGGTTCGTTTTTCGCCTAAGAATCGTCTCAAACCGTTTTTTATATCTATTTTTGGCGGTTGCGGGAAGCGGGCTAATCGTAGATATACTAAAATTTGTTTTTGGAAGAGCCAGACCGAAGCTATATTTTGAAGAACAGATATACGGTATAAAGTTTTTTGGCGGCGAATATCTATACTATTCGTTCCCCTCGGGGCATTCGGCTACGGCGTTTGCACTAGGAGTAGGGGCTTTGCTAATTTTTGGCCACCGCGCGTTGCCTGTCTTGGCGCTTGCCATACTAGTGGTATTTAGTCGTGTGGCGATAACGGCGCACTATCTATCCGATGCGGTAGCCGGAGCTTATATAGGTGCGCTATTTTCTGTTTGGCTAGCATATAAGATGAGAGAAAAAGGTATAAATTTTTGAAAATGCCGAGGCATATAGCGATTATCATGGACGGTAACGGCAGATGGGCCAAGGAGCGCAGCAAAGCTAGAAGCAAAGGTCACGAAGAGGGCGCCAAAAACGTCAGAACCATAACCGAATCCGCCATAAAAGCCGGAGTGAAATATCTCACGCTATATGCCTTTAGCACGGAGAATTGGGCGAGACCAAAAAGCGAAGTCGAATTTTTGATGAAGCTGTTGGAGCGCTATCTTGACAAAGAAGCCGAGACTTACCGAAAAAACGGTATAAGATTCGAGGTAATAGGCGATATGTCGAGATTTTCCGATTCTCTCGTCAAAAAGATAGAATCTATTAGGGCAGAAACGGCTAAAAACAAGAAGTTGACGCAGGTGTTGGCCATAAACTACGGAGCCAAAGACGAGATAGTGCGAGCGGTAAAAAAAATGCAAAGCTTATCTTTGGAGCCAAACGAGCAAAATCTTAGCATCTCTTTGGATACCGCATTTATGCCGGATGTAGATATGCTTATACGTACCGGCGGGGATATGAGGCTTTCAAACTTTATGCTATGGCAGTCGGCGTATGCGGAGCTGTTTTTTACCAAGACGCTCTGGCCTGATTTCGGGGAAGAAGAGCTATTTTTGATGATTGAAGAGTTTAAAACCAGAGAGAGGAGGTTTGGGAGGGTATGATAGCGTTTGCGCTTTTTCTGGGCTTCGTATTCGGCTCTTTTTTGAACGTCCTTATAGTCAGAATACCTAAAGAACAAAGCATAATAAGACCGGCCTCCCATTGTCCGGTATGCAAAAACAGAGTTAAGTGGTATCACAATATACCGGTATTTTCGTATCTATTTTTAAAGGGCAGATGCGCCTACTGCGGCGTAAGGATACCCCTTATGTATCTGATCGTCGAGCTCGTTAGCGGAGCAATATTCGCCGTTATCTTTATGAAGTCGCCAAATATCTTCTATGCACTCTGCGTTTCAGTCTCTTTTGCGCTTTTGCTGGCGCTATCCGTGATAGATATAAAATACAAAGAGGTTCCCGACTCCATAAATCTATCGGCGTTTTTTGCGGGGCTCTTTGCGGCGCTTTTTTATGCTCCGATGCCGACGTTTATCAACTTTATAAACCTTTTGGAGTACGGTAAATCTGCGTTTTTGCTAGCAGGATTTTTTGTTATGCTCAGATTTATCCTCTCTTATGCACTCAAAAAAGAGAGCCTAGGCGAGGCCGATATTATAGTGGCGGCGACGCTAGGTGCGCTGCTTGGTAGCCAAAACGGTTTTTTGGCGATATTCGTGGGAGCGCTTTTGTCTTTAATTCCGGCTCTGGTGTACAGAAAAAAGGGTATTAACGAGGTAGCGTTCGTGCCTTTTTTGTCCGCCGGAGGTTTTTTGGTCTTCGTATTTAAAGAACATCTCTGGTTTATGGGATAAGCTGTGAAAAGAGTCGAATCCTATATAGTTGAGAACTTTTTGTCCTTTTTTTGGTCGTTTTTTTTAACTCTTTTTTCGATTTCATCACTTATTCTAATCATAAGACTAGCAGACCTTACTAGTATTGCCAATATAGATTTGGCGGATTTTGCCACTCTGTATCTGTTTGGTGTGCCGCAACTACTTTTTTATACGCTGCCGATAGCGTTTTTTCTATCGATGGGACTCTCCCTCTCAAAACTCTCGTTCGACAGGGAGCTTGTAGCGCTCTTTGCCTTGGGAGTGGGCGTAAGAGAGCTTCTTATTCCAATAATAAAGATAGCCGTTATGTTTAGCGCTACTCTTCTTGTCTTAGGTTACTTTTTAAATCCGTACAGCAGCGCCGTCGCAAAAAATTTCATCGAAAACAAAAAAGGGGCTTCAAGCCTTAACGTAAAAGCTAGCGAGGCGGGTCAGAAGTTCGGCGATTGGCTTGTTTTTGTATCGGGCGAAGAAAAGGACGGTTTTAGCGATACGGTACTATTTTCGACATCGTCCAAAGCATCGCTAATCGAAGAGGCAAAGTCCGAGAAAAACTCCACTACGATGATTTTGGCAAAAAACGCAAAGATATTTAACGAAAACGGTATTCCTTCTCTGCTTTTGGCAAACGGTAAGGGGTATAAAATAGAGGATCTAAACTCATCAAAACTCCTTTATTTTAAAGAGATGAAAATAATGGCGGAGCCCAAAAACAGAGAGTTTGAAGCTGCCGATTTTGTTGCTTACTGGATGCAGGCCAAAGACGACAAAAAACGAGCCAAAGATTTTAGCGACGTCTTTTTGACCTCTATGTTTCCGATTTTGTCTTTGTTTTTTATCCCTGCGATAGGCATAGTAAACCCTAGATACCAAAAAAATAGGGCACCGCTCTATTTCATAGCGGTGATAGCTCTTTTTTATACGTTGATGCTCTCTATAAATCCTGTGTTTACATACTACGGGATAGCGCTTATTGCTCCGGCTTGGTTTTTTGCCGGTCTGATGCTCTACAAAAAGAGCGGTGCGGCCAGGTTTTAGCGCTTGAGAGTGCTAGCTATAGTCTCATATGATGGTAGCCGATTTTACGGCTCCCAGATACAAAATAGCGGACATCGGACCGTTATGGGCGAGTTTGCAAAAGCTCTTTCATCGATCGGTATTTTTGCGACGCCGATAGCTTCCGGGCGTACCGATACAGGAGTGCATGCGCTTCGCCAACCGATAGTTTTCGACCTTCCGCCTTTTTGGGAAGAGCAGATTCTGGGGCAAAACTCCTCTTTTTTGCTCTCGCATCTAAACCAGAAACTCTCCCCGTATATACGAATAAAGAGGTTATATAAAGTAGACGATGATTTTAATCCCAGATTTGACGCCGTTCGCCGCTCATATAGATATATCGTTACGACAAAGCCGTCCGTCTTTTGCTCGGACTACGCCGCCCTCGTACCTTATATCGACGAAAAAGCGGTGCAAGATGCGATAGGCGCATTCGAGGGCGTGCATGATTTTGGGCTTTTCAAAAAAAACGGAAGCGAAACCGAAAACGATATAAGAAAGATATATAAAGCCAGCTTCTACAAAAAAAATATTCTGTACGTATTTAATTTTGAGGCGAACGGGTTTTTAAGAAGCCAGATACGTCTTAGCGTCGGCTTTTTGCTTGCTATCTCCGAAGGGAGATATACAAAAGAGGAGCTTTTGGAGCAGCTAGATGGCAAAAAAAGACACTTTAGCAAGCCCGCCCCGCCAAACGGGCTATATCTGAGCCGCGTCGCATACGACAAGCCTTTTTTGCCTTTATAGGACAAACTCTCCCATCAATACTGCGCTCCATATCAAAAACGCAAAGACTACCGATACCAAAACTACGGCCGCACCGGCGTCTTTGGCCTTTTTTGCTCTCTCGTCGAACTCTAGGGTCACCAAATCCACCGTTCTCTCTATTGCGCTATTGATTATCTCGGCTATAATGATAGGAAACATCGAAAAGAAGAGTATCGCCTTTGACAGTGTAGATATATCGATGAGAGCTATAAGCACCGTTGCGCCGACAAATAAAGCTACCTCTATCTGGAATGGCGTTTCGTTTTTTAGCACCTCCAAAAATCCATCTATTCCGTGGCTAGTATTTTTGATGATATTAAATCTTTTTCGTCTCATATAGCCTCTTTTTTTGAACTATTTTACCTCTTTATACTATAATTTGACGATGTTTGAGGGTCTAACTATTTTTAGATCGATGGTTGCGGCATGGGGTAGGACAAGGATAGCAGCCCTAGAAAACTCATAAAAAGCGTTTTTGCGTTTTCGCCATTTTTGGCTATTTTGGGTGTATTTGCTACGAGATATTCGCTTAACGAAGAGCTGGCAGTTTCTGCGGTGGTGCTTAGGAGTATTTGCGTCGTTTGCGGTAATTGCTATATTTTATTATTTGGCATAAAGGATTTTGATGGGTATATTTGAAGCGATAATACTTGGAATATTGGAGGGCTTGACGGAGTTTCTTCCGGTGTCGTCGACGGGGCACTTGATACTAGCGTCAAAACTTTTGGGTCTCGAGCAGACCGATATACACAAAAGCTTTGAAGTAGTGATACAGATGGGTTCGATACTAGCCGTCATAGTGCTATATTTCGAAAAGCTCATAAAAAACTTCAGCCTGGCCAAAAAACTAGCGGTAGCCTTCTTGCCGACGGGGATACTGGGATTTTTGCTATACAAGCAGATAAAAGCCCTTTTTGCTCCCGAGACCGTCGCATTTATGTTGATAGCCGGAGGTATGCTATTTATAGCGCTAGAGTTTTTCTATAAAGAAAAAGAGCACCATATCCACAAAGTGGAGGAGATAAGCTATAAGCAGGCGCTTCTCATCGGATTTGCCCAATCTTTCGCGATGGTACCTGGCACGAGCCGCTCCGGGGCTACGATAATAGGCGGGCTTTTGGCCGGACTGAATAGAAGATGCGCCGTCGAGTTCTCATTTTTGCTGGCCGTTCCTACGATGGTTATAGCCTCTGCATACGATATGCTAAAAAACTTCTCTCATTTCGACGGAACCGATACTGCAAATCTAGCCGCTGGTTTTATAGCCGCCTTTATCGTAGGAATGATAGCTATAAAGTGGTTTTTGAAATTCGTCTCTAAATTTAGTTTCGTACCGTTTGGGATATATAGGATTGTGCTTGGCGTACTATTTTTGTATATTCTTTTTTGATTTTTTTTGATTACAATACAGACATCGCTAAAAAAGGTTTGGGGTAATGAGTGAAAACGAAAATCAAAAAGAGATAGGGCGCGAAGAGGAACAAAATATTGTCAGAAGTATAGTGCGCTCTGCTATATATATCTGCATGCACTACAAAGAGGCAAAAAAGATATTCGACCTCGTAAATATGGGCTCTTTGTGTTCGGGTAGGGTTTGCATAGGCGACATATCCGAATCTCCGATAGGCTTCGTGGTCGAAGCCGTGGGCACCAAAAGCTATATCTACTACAACTCCAAACTCCTAAAAGTAAAATACGTCGCCGAAAATCACGAGATACTAAGAGCTATCGCCGAAGATATAGACTCTATGCACTATAATCTTGACGAGAGGCT